>CAZLIO010000482.1:0-3647 GCA_964559025.1 uncultured Pirellulales bacterium
TTATTTACAAGTCCTAAGACTTTATTTGGCACTATCGGCGCCCACTTAGAGTCGAGCAAGTATTTGCTCAAGCAGCCGTTCTGTTGTAAAAACGCTTCTATATCAGCTTTTTTTTGTTGACTCCGAGGCCTTGAGGGTCTATAATACATTTTGAAAACAAGCTTTTACGGGTGATTTTTGTATTTCTGAGGAGTTATACTATGCCAGTACGCAGGAGAAAGCAAAGCAACGCTATGCTTTACACACTAATAACGTTTGTCGGGCTATTTATCGTGGCTACCACTATTGCGGTTATTTACTATGTTGATGCCGAGGATAAGAAGACGAGACTGGCCGACACAGAAAACAAGATTGAAGACCTGGCCGACAGCAGGGAACAAAACGCATTGGGAGCTATAGTCGGAACGAGAGTCGGAACGGGAGCAAGCCGAAAGAGCTGGCTCGGTACAATGGTCGGGCATCTTGACGGAATGACAAAACTAATCGTCGGCGGCTCTGAAACGACATCGGCTGAAGCCAAAATGAACGACGTCAATACAAAAGTTGGCAGAGCGTTACAATCGGTCAAAGAGCATATCGCTATTGCAGACCCTAATACAACACTTGTCCAAATAATTGGCGACCTGACAGCAGAGCTGGACAACACCAAAAAGGCAAAACTCGCTACACAGAAACAGCTTAATGACCTCGAACAGAAATTTGCGAATGCGAATAAAGCCAATTCCGAAAAAGAACAAGTGCTCCAAAGTGAGAAAAACAAACTACAAGAGCAGGTCAACCAAATTCAGGCAGACTACAATGACCTTCAGGTTCGTCTGGAACAGAGCACTACGGAGCAAGTTGACACTTATCGGAATCAATTAGAGGAAGCACGAGCTAATTTAAAAGCCCTGAATGACATACTGCTTAAAACTCAGGCGGAATTGAAGATGTCTGAGGATATTATGAAACGTGCTCAGCAGGAGGTTATGGATATCAAGCCGCCGCCGGACCATGAGGTTTTGGCACATAGAGCCGACGGAAAAATAATATTGATTGACGACCAGGCCAAGGTGGTCCATTTGAATATCGGCAGCAACCAGCACGTTTATCGAGGTTTGACCTTCACGGTTTATGACAGAAGCGGCGCTATCCCGAAGGACGGCAAGGGAAAGGCCGAAATCGAAGTATATGATGTAGCGGAAACTTACTCTGCAGCACGTATTACACGTTCAGATGCAAAAAGACCCATATTAGATGGTGATATTGTTGCAAATTTAATCTGGAACAGTGACAAAACAAATGTGTTCGTGGTTGCCGGCGATTTTGACCTTGATAACGACGGAAACTTTGATTCCAACGCTATCGAAAGAATAACAGCACTTATCGAGAAATGGGGCGGCAGAGTCGCCGATACCATTTCCATCGACACAGATTTCCTGCTGCTTGGCGGGCAGCCGCTGGTCCCAACACAGCAGCCAACTTTTGAAGAATTGGAAGTGGACCCGGGAGCAATGCAAAGATACGAGGCCCTGTTACAAAGGCTCAACCAATACAATCAGCTCCAGAGCCAGGCACAGGCCCTTTGGATACCAGTATTCAGGTACGAAAGGTTCCTCTACTTTATCGGCTACAAAGGACAGATAAGTCAAGCCGGAGCCTTTTAAGATAGTGAATTGTATTACATTCTTATATGTCTTTTGGCAACAATTGCCTACAGTGCACTGTCATTTTGTCAACCCGAATTTAGCACGAACTTGCCCAACATCTATAGTTCGACCAGCTTCGCTGTCTTCAATCCAGGCTTCGATGGCCTGCCGAACGTATATCTCATACATCAGGTCATCCCAGGTTGCGTTCTCCGGCAGCTTCTGAAATAAATGGTACGCCTCCTGTTTGATGTTGTTAGTTTGCATTATTTGTGACCAATTAAATATGATTTGGTTCGACACCGATTGAGGCAACGAAAATCTCACCAGTGTATTGAGCTGCGCTTCCGGATGTGAAGCCCTTTTTGACCGCAACGAAAGTTACGGTATAGTTCGCCCTGACAGCCGCACCGAGCGGCTGGCCCGTATCGCAATCCATGCCGGAGGGAATATCCACCGCCAGAATGGGACAATGACAGGCATTGATACTATCTATCAACTGCTTATACTCATCACTTAACTGCCCGCTTAACCCTGTCCCGAACAGGCCGTCAACGAGCATATCAGCATCGGCGGCGAAAGCTTTAACCCGTGCGGGCACATCGCCGTCTCTTAGATTTAACTGTTCGATTGGCCGGCCTAATCTCTCTAAAATATCGAGATTTATCTTCGCATCGCCTTTTATTTTCTCGCGGTTACCACATATCACCACCACAACTTCAAAACCGCTGTTCAAAAGATGCCGTGCGATTACATACCCATCGCCGCCGTTGTTGCCGGTTCCGCAGAATATACAGACCTTTGGATGGGCAATATCTTTTAATTTGTCTTTAATCAGCTCGGCACAACTGCGCCCAGCGTTTTCCATCAGAACCACCCCCGGTATGCCAAGCGTATTTATCGCCCAGGAATCAACCGCCCGGACCTCATCTCGGCTCATCAAAACAAATTTTTTGTCCGGCGAATATTTTTCCATAGCTGGACATTATACATTGCACTGCCAAGTTGTCAATTGATCCCGCCCTTCGGAAGGGCGGGATTGACACAAGACCAGCGGGCAATTACAATGTTCGACGTGCGTATTGCGTCCCTTCGACTTCACTCAGGACAAGTTGCTTATCGCGTGAAGCGTATCTCGTGCGCAGCTAAGACTTGTAATAATTCTAACTACATTGAGAATTATGCGCTCAAGGTGAATTTATTAGCCTTCTGATCAATTGTTCGGATTAAATCCTGAATTGTGTCTACTTCCTGCTCTTCAAAATATGCCTCTCCGCATTGTTGGCACACCCAGGCAGGGACATTGTCAATTGTTAAATGGCAACCATTTCTGTCAATGTGCAGTGGTGCTGTTCCCTGTTTCATGACTGCCTGACAGTGAATACATTTCATTTTGTTACCCTCACTTTGTAATTTTTAGACCATTGTTTAGGGTCCGGAATATATGCGGTAATAATCGCAAGAAATTCATCCTTGGGAGAACAAACAATATGTATCGGTCGTCCCTTATACCCTTTTCCAAGAACCAGACAACTGTGTCCCCGTGAATCATCAGGATAATCTTCGATGATTTGACCGTTTTGTATGGCGGAACGTACTTCGGCCGTCGTTATCATACGGTCAGGTCGAGACATTTGCCGAATAGCATGGGTCAGATAAAGATATTTTTTCTTCCCCGCCAGCCTAACTAAATCTAAGATTTCTTTCCTTTTATTCATAGCTAATGGTAAACCGACCGTTATTTGGATTAATTATACCACATCAGATTTTCCTGTTCAACAATCCGCTTGATTTTGGGCACAGCTTACCATACGTTCCGTTTTATTCTCCATAATCAGACATTATACATTTCATCGCCAAGTTGTCAATTGATCCCGCCCTTCGGAAGGGCGGGATTGACACAAAGTCAGCGGGCAATTACAATGTTCGACGTGCGTATTGCGTCCCTTCGGCCCTTCGGTTACGGGGCTGTTGATTTAATTGGTGTCTAAGTCGTAGTGGTTTCCGCCTCTTTTGTCT
>CAZLIO010000483.1:0-3643 GCA_964559025.1 uncultured Pirellulales bacterium
TTTCTAAACCTTCTCGATACACACTTCCGCTCCATCCGGAACATCCCACAATCCTGACAGGTCTCCTTTCATCTTCCCGACGATATTCACCGCCGACGCCGCCCTGATTTCATCACCGCCCGATGCAGGTGTCGGCCCAAAGAATATGCAAAATGCCGTCCCTGGCGGCCAATATCCCAATTCCCCTTCCTCTAATACTTCCCGGCTGTCCTCTTCAAGCTCACAGCTCACCGGTATATTGAAATATATCTCACCGCCCCACCGCTGCCCCTTCGCCCGTATCGGCACAGCACCATATATCGCCTTCCCCGTCATACTATCATTCAACTCCGCCTCAAAAGCAACTCCACTTGCCTTAATTACTATCCTCTGTAGCATTGTTTATCCCTAAAAAGACCAATCTTATCACGCCTTACATTTTTCAATTCCACACTTTTCATTTTACATTTTGCGCTGCTACCCATGACAAAATTCAAAGCCGTGTCCAACACCTTGTACACGGAATCGGGTGAGGTTAAGGAGTAGTTAACCACTCCACTTTGTCCACCCAGCCACAGTCGCTGCCTACGTTCCCGCTTTCATCCTTCACGTATCGCCATTCCAGCGTGTGTGGACCCGAAGTGCTGATGGTGTAGGTCTTCTGTTCCCAGTTCACTAAGCCGCTGATCCGGTCCTGCAGCGAGCCGTCGATGTAAAACTCTAGGAAGTCAAAATCTTCCTCAGACGATACCTTCCAGTAGAACTTCACCGTTCCTTTCCCGCTCACGGTCGTCTGCGTCCACGAGTCCTGACTGTGCGAGATATCTGGGCTCTGTGCCGCATCCCCATCGTAGTAGGACGTCGTGGTCTGGGCAAACCAATCCGCACTGCCTCCAGTGGCAAAACCCAAAGACGTGTCCAACGCTTGGGCTAAGGGGTTGGGTATATATGGCACAGGCTCCAGTGCTCTCTTTACGAAATCGCCCCAGTATGGTGTGGGTTCATATGTCCAATCTTTGAGCATTGGTGGACCAGCGGATGGATGAAAGCACCAGGCCGTCCAGTTTAGTCCATGTTTATTAATATAAGATAAAACCTCAACCGACCACGTGTAGGGATCATAACCTGGCCATGTTACGGAATCTGGTTCGCAGCCTACCTCGCCTACCAGAATTGGGTATTTCCTGATAACACGTCCTACACGTCCGTCCCAGTCCTCCTCGTTACCCTTCCAGGGATAAATATGTGTGCCATACACGATGTTTCCGCAGGGATCATCCAGCGCATATTCGGGAATTCCTCGTAAATCGTACCCCCACTCCAGTCCTCCGGCTATGACAAGGTTTTCTGCCCCGGTTGAGCGCACCACATCCAGGAGTGCCTGCATACCCGGCGAATTATAGGTAGCCTCCACCATCAACCGCGTTGTCACCCATCCACCGAATTTCCAGACATACCAGGATACATCATGAGGTTCATTGTAGAGATCGAAGAGAACAGCGGGATCATTGGCATAACGCCCAGCGACATCCTCCCAGAAGTCGATGCTCTTCATATTCGGCATATCATATATTTCCGGGACGCTGTGAATTTCCCTGGCCTGGCCTTCGATAGCGAAATTGTGAAGGTCGATTATGACATAGCATCCGTTTTCGGAAATATAACGCACAACCTCTTCCACGATCAGCCGATATAGCCTCCCGCCATCGTTCTGCCGTTCCATCTCCCCAAACCAGCGATCCTGGGAAAGAGGCAATCGGATAGTATTGGAGTTCCAATCAAAGATGGCTACTCGAACCGACTCTAATATCTGCTGGTCCCCGGTGTTAGACCACTCAAGACTGGCAACGTTGACCCCCTGGAGGCGGACGGTATTTCCATCGTCGGTTTTTATCATGCTGCCCTCGACATGCAGGACAGCCGGCTCCAGCGAGCCGGTCATCTGTTTTTCAGAGCCAACGCTTGGCCTCGATTCTTTCTCGTCATTTCGTCCTCCTTTATAGTATCGAACATCATCCAACCACCAGGTGACCAGGCTTTGACCGGAGTGAAATGCCAGCCAGTGCTCCTGTTCGTTATCCTCTGGGGGGATCACTTCCAGGTTAAACTCTTTCCATTGTTTGGTGAGGGAAACACTTTCGTAAAAGTAACCGGTCCACGGCTCGTGACTCATTTGGAGGCACACTGTTATTGTTCTCGGTGCAGCTGCCTTCGCCCAGAATTTGATAGTGTGCTTTTTTCCGGCTTCAAAACACATTTTATCCTGTTCGAACTTGAAGTGCCAATCTGTTCCGTCTATGGACGTGGTGGTTACCTTAAGGGAAAAATCCCCGCTGTGCACCTCCCTGTCATCCAGCTCAATCCTCCCTGTCCCTTCTGGAGTATAGTCTTCTATCTGCCATACATCAGGGATTATACACCGTCGTACACTCGGCTCAGCACCATTTGCTCGAAGTATGCTGAGACCGAGGATCCCTTGCTCGAAATCCCAGTTCCGAAGCTGGTTAACACCTACTTCTAAATTAACATCAGCGCAGACTACACCGCAAACAAAGAAGGTTAGGCATATTAATTTTTTATACATAATAATCCTCCTTCAAAAACTAAGTATAGATTGTTAATTGAAATGTAGTAATTTTCAAAGCGAAGCACTTGTACTCGCGTCACCCCAACTGTGACTGCGAGACCGACAGGGGCAGGTATGTGTGAAGCACAAAGTCACCCTTACAGCTTCGTACCCCATGTATTAACTCCTCTTTTATCGAAAAACTAAAACAATTCCTCTGCTGGATGGACTCAAAGCCAAAGATGCCCGACTGCGCGGGTACAAGCTTCACTAATGTTATCTATACCAAATTAGCCACCTTCCCGTCAAGGAAAATCCCTCGAATTATTGCGTCCCTTTTCAATAGCCTTAAATAAAAACGGTCATCTACTCTGGCTGGGCGCCGCGGCGACTGCAAAATAATCAATATGGATAACCGCCGTGGGTGGACTTTCAACTTTTCGCGGCAAAGGCCGCTACCGCAGCAGGACAGGCGTATCGCAATCGAAGTCGCCAGATGCGCCCCTGCCCACAAAGCCTGTCCTCGACTCCGATCGGGGAGCGGGTAGCGGGATTCGCTCCGGGCGAAATCCCCGGTCTTTTGGCGGAATCAATATAGAAAAGGCCCCGCGATTACCACTCCACTTTGTCCACCCATCCGCAGTCGCTGCCAGAGTTCCCGCTTCCATCCTTCATATATCGCCATTCCAACGTGTGTGGACCCGAAGTGCTGATCGTGTAGGTCTTCTGTTCCCAGTTCACTAAGCCACTGATCTTTTCCTGCAGCGAGCCGTCGATGGAAAACTCCAGGAAGTCGAAATCTTCCTCGGACGATACCTTCCAGTAGAACTTCACCGTTCCTTCCCCGCTCACCGTCGTCTGCATCCACGATTCCTGGCCGTGTGAGATATCCCCACTCTGTGCTGCATCGCCATCATGGTAGTATGTTGCAGTCTGGCTCAACCAATCCGCACTGCCGCCCGTGGTGAAACTCAAAGCCGTGTCCATCGCCTCGGACAACGGGTCGGGCGGAAGGGGAGGTTCCGAAATTTCATAATCGGATAATATAAGGATTTTTGATTCAAAGGGCTGTAAACTAACGCTCCCATATATTTTGTT
>CAZLIO010000484.1:0-3635 GCA_964559025.1 uncultured Pirellulales bacterium
TTGTCATTCCCGCGGAAGCGGGAATCCAGTTTTTCGCTCTGGACCCCTGCTTTGGATTCCCGCAAGGCGGGGTCCCTCGCAGGGGTGACATCGTCGATTTTCGTTTTCCGCAACAGTAACTAAGCAGGAAACACAGACGAGACAGATTGGGATTGATTAGCACAGATAAATCTGTGAAATCTGTAATAATCGGTGAAATCTGTGGAGACAAACGCAATGAAGAATTCCACGATAACGCGAAGACAGTTTCTGAAAGTAAGTACGTTGGCGGGGACAGCTGCATTCGGAAACTTAGCAGTTAAAAAGATTGTTGCGCAAGAAAGATTAGTATCTCGGTCTCGAAGCTCTAAGCCAGGAGGTCCTCAAAGCAAGCCAAATGTGCTGTTCATTGTTGTCGATGACCTGAATAATTCCCTTGGATGTTACGGCCATTCCGTGGTCAAATCCCCCAACATCGACCGGTTGGCTGCGCGTGGCGTTCGTTTTGACCGCTCTTATTGTCAGTTCACGGTTTGTAATCCGAGTCGCACATCGTTTCTCACCGGGCTAAGGCCGGATTCGACCGGCATTTTAAACAACGCCACCCCTTTCCGGTCGAAGCTGCCGGATGCCGTAACCCTGCCGCAGCTGTTCCGCAAAAACGGATACTTTACAGCCCGCGTGGGAAAAGTTTTTCATTCAGCTAAGAATATGGATGACCCTCAGGCGTGGGAGGTGACATCTGATCCCAAAGGAACTCCGCTCGGTAAACAAGGGCAAGGGAGGAACCTTACCGGCGGTCGAGTCAGATGGTGTCGATGGCTTGCTGCCGAGGGAAACGACGAGGACCAGCCTGACGGTCAAATTGCCGCAGAAGCCATAGGCCTGCTGGAGCAGCATCGCGATAATCCGTTCTTCCTTGCGGTTGGATTTCACAAGCCGCACGACCCGTTTATTGCACCGAAACGATATTTCGACCTCTATCCACTTGAGAGTCTTAAACCGCCGCAAGACCCACCCGACCGCTCTGCCGAGCTTGGCCAGGCCATCGGAAGCGGTTGGAAAGCTGATTTCGACCGTTTCACCGACCGGGAACGACGCGAGTTTATGCGTGCCTATTATGCCGGGATATCGTTTATGGACGCACAGGTGGGAAAGATAATCGCAGCTCTGGACCGCCTGGAGCTTTGGCACAATACTACCGTGGTATTTTTTGGCGACCATGGTTATCATCTTGGCGAACGCGGCTGGTGGAATAAGAACACTGTGTTTGAATTGTCAGCGCGGGCCCCTCTTATTATGGTGACGCCGGAAATCAAGACTGTGGGAAGGGGCTGCTCAGGGATTGTGGAATTTGTGGATATCTATCCCACCCTGGCCGATTTGTGCGGGCTGTCCGCGCCTGCGAATCTGGAAGGGACCAGCTTTAAGCCGTTACTCGATGACCCGGAGCTGCCCTGGAAGAAGGCAGCGTTTACGCAGGTGCAGCGCGGCAGGATAGCCGGTCGTTCCGTACGAACCGAGCGCTGGCGCTATACGGAATGGGACCAGGGCAAACAGGGAGCAGAATTGTATGACCACAACACCGACCCCGGGGAATACTATAATCTTGCCGGCGACCCTCAGCACACCGAAACCGTTGCAGAGCTTAGGAAACTGCTGCGATAAGTCTATGGGATAGCGCAAAGTATTTTTTGGATAAAGGGATGCTTTGTTTATTTTCAGCAGAGCAATAAACGGAGAAAATGAAATATGACTCAAAACATAACACGCAGGAACTTCCTAAAACGCTCCGCTACCGGAGCCTTTGGTGCAGCAGGTGCTTTGATACCGGCAGCTTCTTTGTATTCAAGGGAAAATGAACGTAACAAACAATCCAATATTATTATGTATATTTCCGACGACCACGGTCTGGATTTTCTGGGTTGTTACGGGAACAAAGATATTCAAACTCCAAATATTGATGACCTCGCAAAAGAAGGAATGCTCTTTAAAAATATGTTCGCCGCCTCACCGACATGCGCGCCTTCCCGTTCGGTATTGTGGACGGGACTTTATTCTGCTCGTAACGGCTGCATGGGAAACCACACTGTCTGCCGGGATGATATTACGTCACTGCCGAGGTACCTGGGCCGTTTGGGCTATCGGGTCGTACTTGCGAACAAATTTCATGCCAAGCCGAAAAAGGTCTTCTCTTTCGAATACATTAATGCCGGACTGCCTCGCAACCCCGACAATCACAGAGTGTATCGCAGGGAAGGCCTGAATGTCAGGGCCATTGATGAGTTTCTTGCAGAACATTCCAAAGAGCAGCCTGGCAAGCCTTTGTGTCTGATTCTTGCCGTCAGCAGCCCGCATGTCACCTGGGAGCCGAACAAGATCTACGACCCGGCTGAATTGCAGTTACCTCCCTATATTGTTGATACGGAGCTGACCCGAAGGGCAATGGCCAATTATTATCAGGACATTACAACAATGGACAAACGGGTCGGCGAAGTCAGGGCCATGCTAAAGAAACACGGTTTTGAGGACAATACGCTCTTCATTTACACTACAGACCAGGGTTCCGAGTGGCCGCATTCAAAATGGACTGTATATGATACCGGTCTTCATGTGCCTTTTATCGCTGTCCGGCCCGGAAAAATCAAGCCCGGTTCAGTTTGTGATGCTCTGGTCTCGTTTGTCGATATTACCCCAACCTTTATCGATATCGCAGGCGGACAGCAGCCCGAAGATTTGGACGGAAAAAGTTTTTTGGATGTATTGTTAGGCAAAACCAAAACCTTCCGGGAGTGTATTTATGCCAGCCATACACGTGACGGCAATATGAATGTCTTTCCCCAACGGGGTGTTCGGGATGTCCGCTATAAGTATATTCTGAATCTTCGTCCTGAAAATACCTGGACCACGCATTTTACAAAAGTGCCGGATATTCCCGAAAGCCATAAGCAAGTCTGGGACACCTGGGTCGAAAAGGCCAAAACCGACCCCCAGGCTGCCAAACTGCTGGATATTATCGAGCATCACCCTGCCGAGGAATTATATGATTTGCAAAAGGACCCTTACGAGCTTAACAATATTGCCGGCAAGCCCGAGGTTGGCTCTATTCTCAGGAAGATGCGGCGACAGTTAAATAAATGGATGACCTCGCAAAATGACCCGGCTCTAAATAAAGTGTAAAGTGCCTAAAGTTTGTAGTACTTAAACTTGTCGATTATTTTACAACTTTAGCGCCCTTTAAGTATTTTCGCGGCTGGTTGCGTTCTTGCAAAAATGGTCGGAACAGCATATAACATTGGCTGCTATGGCGAAAGATATAGAGAAACAAATCGAGCGATTACGGGGCGAGATTCGAGGGCACGATTACCGTTATTACGTGCTTGATCAAACAACAATCAGCGACGTTCAATACGATAAACTCTTTGCGGAGCTTAAGGCGTTAGAAGAGGCAAACCCTGAGCTTATAACAGCCGACTCCCCCACCCAGCGTGTCTCTGGCCAACCACTTGAAGGATTCACCCCTGTCAGACACGCCGTGCCAATGCTTAGTATCAATAATACTTACAATGCCGAAGAACTCAAGGCGTTTGACGAGCGGGTGCGAAAAAGACTAGGAAGCAGTGATTATAATTATGTTGTGGAGCCGAAGATAGACG
>CAZLIO010000485.1:0-3633 GCA_964559025.1 uncultured Pirellulales bacterium
TACCGGCCCCAGCTCATGACATTAGAGACGCATTCTGTGCGTCTCTTTTTTTTACGCAGTCTTGAATGACCTTTGTGTCTTACATAATTGAATAATCTACAATGTTATTATTGATATCTGGATTATTGTGAGTAAGAGAGACATGAACTAATCACCAAAACGTTCATTGAATCCTATGCTAATTTTCAGCTTTTTTGTAAACCCCTGCTATTACAGCACATATGAGATGGGCGTTTTTGGGAAATTGGCAGATAACGAGCCTTCTGGTTGTAGGCCGGTTGTACACTTCAACTCACTAAAAGGGGGCCATTTAGGGGGCATCTGTGAGTGGCTCAGTGCGATTTTGGTTGGCTGGCGGGCCTGGTCCAAAAGCTTTTTATCATCGCTGGCATAACGATGGCGTATTATATGCAATATAAAAACAACCGGGGCCCATATCGACGCCTTTGGTGTGAGCGTAGAGATGGGCTTTGAACACGCATGACAAGCCGACTTTAAAGGGGCTTGTCGGCCAAGCCTTGCGTGGATATACTAATGGAAAGATTAGGTTGGATCGGCTGTGCCCGAGTCGGGATACAGGCCTGTCCAGCATTTGACATTAAGGGGAGCACAACAATGAAAAGGAAACTGAGTCGGCGTTGTTTTCTCTCAAAATTCGCCGCGGGCGCGGCTGGGTTGCTGATTCTGAGAGATAGCCAATCCGTCCGGGGTGTGCCGGCCAACGAAAGGATCAACGTCGCGCTTATTGGCATCGGCGGACGCGGTAGGTGGTTTTTGGATACGATCCCGCGTATGGAGAACGTGGTTGCTCTATGTGATGTGGACAACCGGAAGCTGACCGAAAGCATTGAAGTGGCCGAGAGCTACAAGTACCTGACCAAAACCAAGCCGAAAAAGTATCGGGACTTCCGCCGGATGCTGGATGAAATGGGAAACCAGATCGATGCGGTCATCGTGGCCACGCCGGACCATACCCACGCTGTGATCGCCGCAACGGCCATGAAAAAGGGTAAGCACGTCTATGTCGAGAAGCCCATTGCTCACGATGTCGCCGAAGCCCGTGCTCTTCGCCACATCGCCAGGCAGTGGAAAGTAGCTACCCAGATGGGCAATCAGGGGATGGCCACCGATTCGTTTCGCCGCACCTTGGAGCTGATTGAGGAGGGGGCCGTGGGCGAAATCCGCGAGGCGCACGTATGGTACGTATTTGGAGGCCCTGGTCCGCGCGAGCGGCCCAAGGAAAGGCCTCCGGTGCCAGAGTACCTCGATTGGAACCTTTGGCTTGGCCCTGCTCCCTTCCGCCCGTATCACCCTCGTTACGTGGGCGGCTGGGGCGCCTGGCGGGATTTCAGCACGGGGTTGCTGGGAGGCGGTGGCGCGCATTCGATCAACCTGGTATTCAAGGCCCTCAAGCTGGGTGCTTTGTGGGAGGGCGCCGATGATGTCAAAGGGCGGATCCGCGTCGAGGCGGAAACACCGCAGCGATGTATCGAGACCTTCCCCAGCCAACAAATTCTGCGGTTTGACTTTCCTGCTCGCGGTGCGCTACCACCGGTGCGAATTCATTGGTACAACGCCCCGCAAAAAGAACTCCAACGGCTCGGCATCTGGCAGCGGCTGGAACAAATCGCCGGGCGGTCGTTAGTGTGGAAGGAAGGCTGGACACCAGAGTCTGGCTCATTGCTCGTAGGCAGCAAAGGCGTAGTGCACACTAACGCCCACAATTCGCTCTGCGCATTGTTGCCGATGCGGGACTTTCCCAATTCCAGCGGGCCGCCTCAGAAGCTACCGCATGTTGAGGGCCACCTGCAGGAGTGGATCCAGGGCTGCAAGGGTGGGCCGCTGCCTTTATCCAATTTTGATCACGCCGGGCCGGTGGTGGAACTGCTCCTGTTGGGTAACGTCGCTACCCTGGTTGGTCAGAGGCTTGAATTCGACCCTGTCGCTATGAAGGTCGTCAACAACGCGGAGGCTAATGCCCTGTTGCGCCCGGAATATCGGCAAGGATGGTCACTGTAAGTCTCGCACAGTTCTGTCGCACATTCTCTCGGAAAAACCCAACACTGTGCAACGTATCGACTCGATATAGCCCCCGTCGTTTTCGCAGATCCTTTCCTGCTTTATTGGCATTTGACAAGAGCAGGTATGATTTTACGAGTAATCTAAGGGCAGATCGACCACCCGCTTCAACTGACCTTAGTCCATGAAATGACAGGAACAGACGTGACTGTTCCGGAATACTCAGGTTGTCGCTGTCAAAGCAGTTTCAGGAAGGCGACGCCGAGGAAGATGGCACTTCCGGCGAATACTATGCACCGCAAGGCGGGGTGGCTTCGGGCGTAAGTGGGCAGTTTGCGGTCGAGGTAGAGCAGGGCGAAGCCGAGTAGACCGAAAACGACGGCGTTCATGGCGGCGACCATGTTGATGATGGCGCCGGGCTGATTGTCGCCGATAAGTATGGTCACGGCTATAACGGCGAGGTATGCGCCCATTGCGATGCGGTAACTTTTGAGCTTGTTGGAGAACTGCGGCGAGATGCCGGTCAGAATGGAGGCAATTGCCCGACTTTTCCCGTCCATGCAGCTGACTACGGTGCTGAACAGAGCGAAAAACGCGACGACCAGGAACGTTTCGCGGCCTCGGGGAAAGGAGTCAAGCATCCTGGACAGGGTCACCATGATCTGGCGCTTCTCGGGCACAAGACCCTGGACATGCAGAGTAGCCACGCCCATGGCGAGGAAAGCAAAAGAAATCCCGAGGATGAGTGTATATGAGACAAGGCAGTCAATCCGCATTGTGGACAACCACCGGCGATAGTCTTCTTCGTTCCGTGCCTTGCCGATCTTCTCATTGATCCACGAAGAATAGAGCAGCGTGGTCGTGCCGGCGCCGATCCAGCCCATAAGGCCCATGATGGTGCCTACGGAACCTTGCGGGACCCTGGGCACGAGTCCGCGTGCGATCTCTTCGGCCGGCAACGGGACCTGAAATAGTGTGTAGATCACGCCCGCGATGAGTACGGTGCACATTACCACAACGACCTTCTCGAAAAACCGGTACGAACCTGTGTACAGCAGAGCGGGTACCAGGGCCGTGGCACAAAGGGCTGCGGCCCGAATATCGAGGCTTGGAAACAGACCAACGAGAGCGGAGCCCACGGCCAGAGCGATGCCGCCATAACCTATCATGTCGAGGGAAAAGACGAGTATGATGAAATACTGGGCCCAGTGCCGGGGGCCGGGCAGCCAATCGAAGGCGCGAAACACGTCATCTCCGGAGGCGATGGTCAGCCTGGCCAGGCCTTCGCTGAATGCCGCTTTGTAAACGATGGTCAAAATGGGCACCCATAGCAGAGTGAACCCATACTGCGCGCCGCTTCTCGGCGTCAGTATAAGCTCGCCGGACCCTATTGCCAGCGCTGCCAGGACCACGCCGGGGCCCATAAACTTGAGCTTCTCTTGAAGATTCGCAGGAGCTTTTTTAGTCGTCTCCAATAGTCACCTCCAGTGATGAAATATGATATATACAGTTCTCGGCAGTTGCAACGGGATCGCAAAAGTTTAAATTCATTCTTTTTAAAATTGGCCCATTCCCTTCGATTACACTCAGGGTAAACTCAATGCGCTCAGGACA
>CAZLIO010000486.1:0-3631 GCA_964559025.1 uncultured Pirellulales bacterium
TGAACCACTTATGGGAAGCTTTTTATTCTGCCCTTCAAATAAATAATTTTTTGGTGGGGCCCTTGGGGCGACGCCGGGGGCCGCGCCAAGCAATCCGTGGTTAGAAAATTAGCTAATTCGCGAGTTTTTTTTCTTGACCCATCTGCGAAAATGCCGTATTATAATATACAGTAAGCAACTGTTGACGAATGAGATTGTGGGTTGTCCCGTATCTTCCTTGATGGTTTATTGTTACTTTGCAAAGGGGCATATAAAAGGGAAAAGTTTATAACTCTTTTCTCTAAAGGTAGTTAAGTTGCAAAGACACTATTAGCGCCTGTTGTAAAACGGGGGACTAAAGTTTGATTTTGAGCTGTTGATAAGGCGCTGAGAAGTGAATTTAGCGTGAAACGAAATCTGCTTGAAAAAGCGTTCGCTTACCGATGAGGGAGTATTGGTATTGAGTATAAAATCAGCCAATTATAAGAAAAAAATATATCTTCTAATGCCGAAGATGCCCCAATCAGAGGAGATTTTGGCACTAAGTAGCTGATTCTACGCTCTTGCGCTAAGGATTTCGTAACTCACAGCCCTTTCTTTGAGGCTTTCCTGCCGGAAATCCCGCAATCTACCTTTTGAGAGTCGTTTTGTAATTCTTTGAAAACTGCGAGTGAAAGGTAGGAAATATGAATATTCTGATGCAAATAGGGCCGACGACGGTGCTCGGTGCGCTTGTTATTGGCCTTCTTCTGGGGGGCTGTCTGGTTGCCGTTGTTTACCAGATGATTTCCAAGGCGAAGGCCAAAACCTTCGAGAGCGACCTTCAGCGGCAGATTGAAGGTGCTAAGAGAGAAGCAGAGAACATAATTAAGTCGGCCCAGATTGATGCTGCCGCCGAGACCATCAAGAAAAAAGAGCAATTTACATCTGAGGCCAGTAAAATCCGTGCTGAGCAGCACGAGACCGAAATGAGATTGACCAAGCGCGAGGATGCACTTGACCGCCAGGCAGATCTGCTCCAGCAGCGCGAAAAATCGTTGAAAAATCAGCAAAAAGAGATTGATAGAAGAACACACAATGTTGGTCTAAAAGAAAAACAACTTTCTGTGCTGATGGCACAGCAGAAGAATCAGCTGCTCAAAATCACCGCGATGAACATTAATGAAGCCAAAGAGCTGCTCTTGAAACGTCTTGAGGACGAGTGCGAGTACGAGATGTCGGCTGTGATTCAGCGCAAGGTTGAGGAATCCACCGAAACCGCCAACGAAAAAAGCAGGGAGGTAATCAGCTCCGCCATTCAACGATATGCCGCTGAGCATACCTGCGAAGTAACTGTCTCGACCGTCGAGATTCCGAATGACGATATGAAAGGCAGAATTATCGGCAGAGAGGGACGTAATATTCGTGCCTTTGAAAAAGCCACCGGCGTAGATGTCATCGTCGATGACACCCCCGGGATGATTGTCGTCAGCGGTTTCAGCCCCGTCAGGCGCGAGGTCGCCCGCCTTTCTATGGAAAGGCTGATCCAGGATGGTAGGATCCATCCGTCCCGAATCGAGGAGCTTGTTGCACAGACCAAAAAAGATGTCAACCATAAACTCCTGCAGATTGGCAAGGACGCCGCCGTCGAGACCAACATCAGAGGATTGAGCAACAAGGTGCTGAGTTTGATAGGTGCTTTGAGCTATAGAACAAGTTACGGCCAAAACGTTCTTCGCCATAGTATCGAGGTTGCGTTTCTTTCGCAGGTTATGGCTGAAGAGCTCGGGCTGGATGGCTCAATAGCAAGAAGAGCGGGATTTCTGCACGACATCGGCAAGGCCATAGATCATGACGTTGAAGGCAATCATCCCACTATAGGTGCAAATTATCTCAAGCGTTTCAGCGAATCGCCCATTGTGCTGAATGCCGTGGCGGGACATCACGGTGACGTCGTGGCGGACAATCCTTATACTCCGCTGATTGCCGCGGCCGATGCGGTGAGTGCGTCCCGTCCGGGTGCCCGAAGAGAAACGCTCGAGCGATATATTAAACGACTGGAAAAACTTGAGGAGATTGCGGGCAGCTTTAAGGGAGTTGAAAACGCATACGCAATTCAGGCCGGCCGGGAAATCCGCGTCATTGTCAGCGCCGAGCAGGTGGACGATGAGGCGGCTATGAAAATTGCACGTGACATTGCCAAAAAGGTTGAAGATGAGATGACCTATCCCGGCGAAATCCAGGTAACGCTGCTGCGTGAGGTCCGCTGCGTCGAATATGCGAAATAACGGTCGTATATCGTATATAAAACATACGAAACACGAATTATGAAACTGAATGTTCTATGTATTGGTGACATAGTAGGTCGGCCCGGCAGACGTATTATTGCCGATAAGCTAAAGCGGCTGGTTAGAGAGCTGGAGATTGACTGCGTAATAGCCAACGCTGAAAACGCGGCCGGCGGCTCCGGCCTGACACCGAAAATCTATGACAAGCTGCTGCGGTACGGCGTAAATCTGATAACTTTGGGCGACCATACTTACCGCAAACGAGATATAATTAAAACATTAGAAACGACCGAAAATATTGTTCGGCCGGCAAATTTTTCCGAACACGCAGCCGGCAGGGGGGTTGCATTTTATACAACCGCTAAAGGGCCGACCGTGGCGGTGGTCGCGCTGATAGGGCGTCTTTTTATGAAAGGGGCCGACTGCCCTTATAATACTATTGACAGAATCCTGCCGCAAATTGAGTCCAAGGCCGAGGTTATAATCGTTGACTTTCACGCCGAGGCCACCAGTGAAAAAATCGCGATGGGCTATCATCTTGACGGAAGGGTCAGCTTGTGCTTCGGCACTCACACCCACGTGGTGACAGCCGATGAAAGAATCATGCCCAAAGGCACGGCGTATATTACGGATATCGGGATGACTGGAGCACACGATTCGGTGCTCGGCCGAAGCGTGGAGAACGTCTTGAAGTCGTTTAGGACACAGATGCCGTTTCCGTTTGAAATAGCGACGGGCGATGTGAAAATGAATGCAATTTTGGTTACTGTTGACAGCAATTCGAAAAAGGCTGATAGCATCAAGCGAGTCAGGATTGACGCCGAGACCAAAGAATCGACAGGCTACGATAGTGACGACGGCAAGCCGGAATACCTCAATAACAACTTCTAAATTCGTATAGCGTATCCTTCGACTGCGCTCAGGACAGGTATCGTATTGCGTATTGTGTATCCTTCGGCTGCCCCTTCGGCTGCGCTCAGGGCTTCGGCTTAATCAGGGCTAAGGCTAATTCAGGGCATGCTTTGCTCAGGACAGGTTTTGCGGGAATGAAAGAGTCAGGTAACTCGCCGAGATGCGTCGCAGAGGGTCGGCAATCAATAAATAGAATTGGTATCAGCTTTTAATTTATAGTGCCTCACAGGCCATCTCAAAGACGAGCTCGTTAAAAATCTATGATTTAAAATCACCAAAAAGCTTGCATTACCACGACTGATGGTGTTATAATAATGGCAGGTCAGCAAACCACGTACTAAATATTTCTCTTTGAAAGAGAAGGGTAAATATCATGCGAGAACGAAACGGATTTACTTTAATAGAGCTTTTAGTAGTGATTGCCATTATCGCCCTGTTATTGGCGATATTGATGCCCTCGCTGCAAAGGGTAA
>CAZLIO010000487.1:0-3619 GCA_964559025.1 uncultured Pirellulales bacterium
CTTGTAATCCGTGTGACAAATACCTCGAATTCCCAAGCCTTCCGCGACTTGGACGTACATCAGGAGGTTCTCAATATAGACTACCTGATTGGCCGGAACCTGTGCGATATCGAGCGCAACACGAAAAATGTCCGCATCAGGCTTTCGCAAGTGGACAAAGCAGGAGGAAATGAAAAAATCCACAAAACTATCAAGCTTGAACTTTCGAATCCGATACGAATTGAGCTCCCGTGCTTCGTTGCTGACCACCGCCACCTTTAATCCATACCGTGCTTTGAGCTTACGGATCAACTCTATCATTTTTGGATATGGCTTCGACTGGGCGAACATGAATTTCCGAAACTGAGCCGGAGTAAACGGCCGCTCCTCGTAGAACACCACCCGGCTCAAGTATTCCTTAATAGTGAGCTTGCCCAACTCGTAAGTGTCGAAGGTCTGGTTATGCCGACTTTCCATCTCTTCCGGATTCAGGTCGAACGCCTCGGCCGCCAGTTTGCGGGACACGTGCCCCCATCCGTCGGTGAGCAAAACGCCGCCGATATCCAGAAACAAGCAGGTGATTGCAGTCGTTTTCTTCATCGTCGTCTTTTCTTCCGTCGATCGGATCATCGCTGCCACAGGATTCGTGCGTCTTCCAGTGGGATCGCAACGCCGTCGCAGTGCGGTATCACTCGCGCCGTATAGTCCGCTGGTGGGCGCGCCGCAGACACAGCCGCGCTGTAAACGTAGCCGCCCGACGCGCCGGCCAGTTGGCGAACACGCTTCATCTCCTGCCGCACGGAAGCACTGCCTATGACGCCGTCTGCGTAAAGCTCTACCCGCACCGCCTTCGGGTCGATTTCGTTGAGATAGACCTTAACTTCAAATATATGCGGCTAAACCCCTTTGAAATCCGTGCTGGTTCGCGACGGAGATGAATATGAACAGAACAAGTATAAGAAATGTCACGTGGATCCGAAAACGGATGCCGAATATCTTGCCAATATTGAGTGACCAATTCATATTTATAACTTCTGTTCAACACATAGACCGGCCCGCCGCTCGATGCCTGCTCCCGGATGACGCCTTTTGTTACCTGCTCATTGTCCAGGGTCAGGTTAGAACGTCACAACGACAAACTGAGAGTATTGCCCTCTTCTAACAAGGAACAGAACTTTCTTGTTCTGCATCGATCTTTGCATAGCCTTATCAAAATCATTAACCGTACTGACCGTTTGTTGGTTAACACTCTGAATCAAATCACCAGGCTGAATGCCTGCCTGTGCAGCAGCCCCACCCGGTACAACTCTGGATACAATTACACCTTCACCTAATGAGTAGCCAAATTGCTGGGCAATATCTTTTGTGAGATTCTGAACTTCAATCCCCAATGTCTCTTGAGACTGTTGTGGTACAGAAAGTTGCTTACTCTGGGCAATCTCAGATGCACGCTGTGAAAGAGTTACTGTGATATTGATAGTTTTGCCATCCCGCAAAACCAAAAATCTGGCCCCGCTGCCCGGACTAAGTATAGCAATATCATTTCGAAACGAGTCATACGATTCAATCTTCTTGCCATTCATTTCCAGAAGGATATCATGGCCTTTTATACCGGCTTTCTCGGCAGGCGAGTCTTGTTCAACATTTGCCACAATAACACCCTGTCTATTCTTGAGTCCGAGAAGTTCAACCATATCCTGTGTTACATCCTGGCCGTAAATCCCAAGGTAACCACGGATTACTTTCCCTTGTGTTTTTAATTGCTCCTCAATAATTCGTGCCATATTAATTGGAATTGCAAAACCAATTCCCATATACCCGCCGCTTTGACTGAAGATGGCCGTATTAATTCCGATGACTTGGCCGTCTAAGTTGATGAGCGGTCCTCCCGAATTGCCGGGATTAATGGCAGCATCTGTTTGAATAAAATCCTCATAAGCAGCAATGTGAACATTGCTGCGTCCCACAGCACTTATGACACCAACCGTCACAGTCTCACTCAGACCGAACGGATTGCCGATGGCAATGACCCAATCGCCAATCTCAATTTTATCTGAATTGCCTAAGGGTAAGACTGGAAAGTTATTGCCATCTATTTTGATCAGTGCCACCTCAGAATCCGGATCGGTACCTATGAGTTTGGCATCCTCATACTTTCGGCCATCATTAAGCTCGACCGTAATCTTGTCTACATCTCCAACAACATGGTTGTTTGTGAGGATATAACCGTCTCGACTGATGATAAATCCGGAACCCTGGCCTTGTTCACGGTATTTTTCCGGGCTCTGCGATTGGGGCGGCAACCTGTCGCCAAAGAACCTCCTCAGAAGGTCTTCATCAAAAAGGCCAAACGGATCATTGAATCCGTAAGAACCGCCAAATCCCATTGGGCCGACCTCGATTGCTTTTTCTATCTTGATTGATACAACAGCCGGCATTGCTGCTTTGGCGGCAGTAGAAAAAGCTCTGGATAACTCCTTAGCCGAATTTGTGCCCGACTGAGCGACTACCGGGCAGTCAATACCCATCACAAAGACCAGTGATATCGTCAAAATTACGAAAATCTTGAGAATATCCCTTTTTATTCTACATTTTCTGTTCATGACAAATTTCCTTTCATTGAAAAAGATTTTAACTGAAAGACGGTTATTGCTCTAAGCTAATAAACACTTCAAAAACTTTGCACTGCAACAGTCAGAATCACCTATTGTTATAACCATTAACTCACAGCGCACTCTGTGATGCATGACGAAGTATACAATCGAAGAATCATTCTCTATGCAGGTACGCTTGACTTAATTCCTTCTCTGATCCAATCCTGTGCCTTTTCTGCCTCGTTCACGTCGAAGTATTTGACCTTGGCGGTGGTAAAAGGTTTACAGAATACGCTCATGCCTTTTTCCCACTTTCTATCGCCGACCAGCGCAAGGCGCTCAATATCTCTGAAATGCTTGATATCGAACTTGATATCCTGCCATAGTGCCCCTGCATTCCAGCCATGAAAGTCCTCCATTTCAAATAGAATGCGGACCTTCCCAAAACGTTGGATGAGCCGCTCCACTCTGGGGACAAAAGTTTCGTAGTCCTCTTTAGTAAGTTTGCCCACAGCCTTGATGGTGAGCACTTTCCCTTCATCGGTCTCATTAATTTTAACGGCCATGTTTCCATCTCCTGTTCAGTAAATGTTATCTTTGCTCTGTCGACGGGGTTGCACGGACTATGAAACCCAGCCTACGCGGCCACACGCAACCCTACATTTGACTGCCGGGTGGCCTGGACGCGACAGTCTCATATACCAACGCGCGTTGTGATCAGTCCGTCTGTTCGACCAAATAATTCTGTATGCCCATCTGCTGAATCTGATCAAGCTGTGCTTCAATCCAGTCAATGTGATTCTCTTCATCGACGAGAATTGACTCAAGTAGCTCGCGCGTTCCGTTGTCACCAAGTTCGACAGCGAGTCGAATATCCGCGTTATAGTCCTTAATGGCAGTGTTTTCAGCTTTCCAATCGTTCTTATGCTGTTTTTCCACGTCAGCGCCGATGCCGATTTTGTTCAGCTTACTGACGATGGGCCTTCCTTCGAGGAAAATAATCCGCGCAATGAGTTTCTCGGCGTGTTTCATCTCGTCAATAGCTC
>CAZLIO010000488.1:0-3604 GCA_964559025.1 uncultured Pirellulales bacterium
AGTATTTTTAGATTACAATCTGTAGTCTTACAAAATTGAGGTTAGGCATATATTATTTAAGAAAATCAGTTTTTTTTGGTTTTCTTAAATAATTCATTAACTTCTTCTTAGGCAACAAGTTACTGTTTGAAAAGAAAAAATCAAAAAAAACAATTTTTTCTTTTCAAAGTATGCCTAACCTCAATTTTGCAAGACTTTAATTACGATTCCTTACCAGCTGGCTTTTCTTACTCCCGGTATTTTTCCTTCGTTAGCTAATGTTCTAAAACAAATCCGGCAAATTTTGAACTTGCGATATACTGCTTTGGACCTGCCACAAAGCTGGCAACGCGTATATTGTCTAACCCGAAATTTCTGTTTCTGTTCTGCCTTGTTTTCCAGTGCTTTAGTTGACATCTACACGCTCCAATTTCTCGTATCTGTCTGCAAGCTCTATTCTTCTTGCCCGGTCGCTACTAAGCCTTTGAACGGCATACCAAAGAGCTGAAGCAATTTTCTTGCTTCTTCGTCGGTCTGTGCCGTCGTTACAAAAGTTATGTTCATACCTTGCTGAAACTCTATCTTTGCCGGGTTGATTTCCGGAAAAACGCTCTGCTCAGACAAGCCCATTGAGTAATTCCCCCTGCCGTCAAAACTTTTTGGGTCAAGGCCTCGAAAGTCTCTTACCCGCGGGATTGCAAGACTAATGAGTCTGTCCATAAATTCGTACATTCTCACCCCGCGGACCGTGACCTTCAAACCCGTTTCCATACCTTCGCGAACCTTGAAATTCGAGACACTCTTTTTAGCTTTACAGGACACAGGCATTTGGCCCGCAATCATCATCAAATCTTTTTTTGCCGATTCCAAAAATTTCTTATCCTGCGTCGCTCTGCCTACACCCATAGAAATAATGACCTTTTCCATCTGCGGCACAGCCATAGGGTTCTTGTAGCTGAATTCCTTAGTCAGCTCCGGAACTATCTTTGACTTATATAAATCTTTTAAACGCGCCATACTGTATCTCTAACCGGCTAACCAGCCAAATAGTCACCAATCATCAATTCACTATTTTGTCTTTCTAACAACACCGAGCTCTGTACCATCGACGGCAAGGCGTTTTTTACTACCATCCTCGTTCGCCTGATAACGAACCCTGCTGCCTTTCGAACTTTTCGGATTTACCGGCAAAACATTACTTATATGTATCGGCTGTTCAACATTGATTCGGCCTCCCTGCGGATTTTTGCGCGAAGGTCGAACGTGCTTTTTCGCTATGTTATGACCCTGAACCACTACACGCTGCTTCTCAAGTATCACCCGCAAAACTCTGCCGGTAGCGCCTTTGTGGGCACCTGCTATAATCTCGACTATATCACCTTTTTTTATATGCGAAGCCATTTATAAATTTCCGACTTTCTATTTACAAATTTCAGCCATCAACTACAGGTTGATAACGCTCAATCATTCAGACGACCTCGCTGGCTAACGAGATAATCTTCATATAGTTTTTTTCGCGAAGCTCGCGAGCCACCGCACCAAAAATCCTGGTTCCTATCGGATTACCATCACCATCAATCATCACTGCGGCATTGCTATCGAACCTTACATAACTGCCGTCGGTGCGTTTTATAGGGCTCTTGGTGCGGATAATAACACACTTATGCACTTTCTTGTCATCCAGCTGGCAGTTGGGCAGCGATTTTTTTATCGCAACACAGACAACATCTCCCACGCCGGCGACCGGCCGGGTCTTCCTGCCCCGGGACCCGCCTCTTCCGAGAACCTTAATGCACAACGCCGACTTGACACCCGAATTGTCGGCTATATCCAACATTGTTTCCTGCTGAATCATTATCCGTTATCTCAACTCACACTTCAACTGCTCTTTGGACAATCCTGACAAGACGCCAGCTCTTGGTTTTGCTGTGAGGCCTGCACTCTGTAATTTCAACCAGGTCACCGACTCCGCTCTGATTGTGCTCGTCGTGAACACCGATTTTCGTCCTGCGCTTGATGTATTTGCCGTACTTTGGATGTTTGACCTTGAAGTCAATCGTAACTTTGACGCTTTTGTCGCCGCTGTTGCTTACCACTACACCGGTTAAAGTTTTTAATTTTCGTTCCTGCATCTTTGATTTCCAACGCATCAATCATCTGCGGAAAAAACGTTACCTGCTTTCCCGCATTATGGTTTTAATCCTTGCGATATCACGCCTGACGTTAATTACGGCTTTGGAGTTCTCAAGCTTTTCCGTAACCGCCTGTGAACGCAAATCAAACAAATGCCTCTTAAGCTCCTCCAGTTTGCCCTCAAGCTCATCCTGGCTCATCTCTCTGTAATGTTGCGCTTTCATCTGAAGTTTTTCTCTTACAATAAATGTCTTCGCTTAATGAACCTGCACCGAATCGGCATTTTATGAGCGACCCTGACAAGTGCCTGCTTTGCCACATCTTCAGTTACTCCGCCGATCTCAAAGCAAACCTGTCCGGGCCTTACTCTGGCGACCCAAAATTCCGGCTCGCCTTTGCCTTTGCCCATTCGCGTTTCCAGCGGCTTGGAACTTACCGGCTTATGCGGAAATATCCTGATATAGACCTTCCCTTCGCGATGCAAAAAGTGGGTCGCTGCAACTCGGCCGGCTTCAATGTTCCTCGCGGTTACCCAGCTCGTCTCCAAAGCCTGTAAGCCGTATTCACCAAACGCCACAAAATTGCTTCTCGTGGCATTGCCCTTCATTTTGCCGCGCTGGCTTTTACGAAACTTAACTCTTTTTGGCATCATTGCCATTTTTTCAAACCTTTGTAAAACACGTACCTAAAAAAAGCACTTTCTTTAAGGAAAGGCCTATTTTTCAACTTGCCTCTGTACCGCTTGACTCACCCTTCTCAGGTTCCGACGGTGGAATAACCACATTATTAGATTTAGTTGTGCTTTGACTACCGTCTTTTACCGGCACCTCTTTAGCTTTAACCCTGCCGCCGCCCCTCATCGCCGGGCTAACCCGCCTTGGTGGGCGCCGACGACGGCGGGTTACTTGCGCAATTTCTTCACCGAATTTGCCTTGATAAATCCAAACTTTGATGCCAATTGCTCCGTATGTTGTCCTTGATGTTGCCACAGCGTAATCTACATTTGCATCCAGAGTATGCAGTGGAATACTGCCAAGCTTTTGCGTTTCCTTTCTGGACATCTCCGAGCCTGCCAGCCGTCCCGAGCAGATAATCTTAACTCCTTTGGCACCGGCGTTCATAGCCGATTCACAATATTGCTTCATCGTACGCCTGAACGAAGCTCGCTTACTTAACTGCTCAGCAATTGATTCAGCCACCAAAGCGGCGTTGAGGTCCGGCTCTTTTATCTCGATGACGTTAACACTTATCTTTCGACCTGTCATGTCTTCAAGCTCTTCCCGAAACCTATCGACCTCACCACCCCTTGGGCCAATGACCACACCGGGCCGAGCGCTGTGCAATGTTACTTTTACCTCATTGCGTGTCCGGATTATTTCAGTCTTTGCCACTGCACCTTTGGGCATAAGACGGTTAAATCTCCTATCGACATACCGACGAATCTTCTGGTCCTCAACAAGAAATTCACCGTAATTGGCCTTCGGAGCAAACC
>CAZLIO010000489.1:0-3570 GCA_964559025.1 uncultured Pirellulales bacterium
TGGCCGATCTCGACCGGAACCTGCCGCTGGAGGGGATAACGACGCAGAAACTCGCCATCAAGGAGTCTCTTCGTCTGGAACGCTTCATGACATCGCTTTTTGGCAGTCTTGCCCTACTGGCCCTGGCGCTGTCCTGCATCGGCCTGTACGGCATCATGGCCTACAATGTCGCACGACGAACCGGTGAAATGGGCATTCGCATGGCATTGGGCGCACGTCCCTGGGACGTAGCCTGGCCGATCCTCCGAGAGGCCCTAACGCTCGCGGCCATAGGCGTAGCCATCGGCTTACCTGTCGCACTGGCTCTGGTCCAGCTGATGCAGAGTATTGTCTACGGCATCGAACCTCATGATCCTCTCACGATGATCGGGACCGTCGTGATTATGGTCACGGTCGCGACCCTGGCCGCTTGGATACCCGCCCGGCGAGCAGCGAAGGTCGATCCGATGGAGGCCCTGAGATACGAGTGATTGGGAAAGAATACTGAATGCAGAAGCCTGTCCTGAGCAGAGCCGAAAAAACAGAATTCAAAAGGAGAGACAAATGGGAACTATTTGGCAAGATGTCAAATACAGCTTTCGAATGCTGGTGAAAAGTCCCGGCTTCACGATTGTGGCCGTCATTTCGCTGGCGGTTGGGATCGGCGCCAATACGGTCATCTTCAGCGCGATCAACGGCGTGCTGTTGAACTCCCTGCCCGTGCGCAATCCAGACGAGCTGCGCGTGATCGGTTGGACCGGTTCCAATATCTCGGGCGTTGGCTTGACCAGTGACTCTTTCGGAAGAACCGAATCCGGTCAGCGGTACCGTCTATCCTTCCCATATCCAGTCTACCGTGATTTCGCCGAGAAGGCGGAAGGCCTCTCGGATCTGTTTGCCTTCTCCTATCTCGAGGACGGCATGACGATCAGTGCCGACGGTGTTGCGGCCGTGGCTCACGGACTGATGGTCTCCGGCAACTTCTTCAGCGGTTATGGCGTGCGGGTCTTGATTGGGCGTGCCATTAATCCGCAGGACGACCGCGCTGACGTCAGCCCCACGGCCGTTATCAGCCATCGTTTCTGGAAGCGATACTACGCCTGTGACCCCCACGTTCTGGGCCGGATCCTCATGGTGAACAATGCCCCCTTCACCATCATTGGCGTGCTGTCGCAGCGGTACAGGGGACCCCTGGCCGGCGATCCAACTGACTTCTATCTACCCATTACAGCTCAACCACAACTCACGTCCGGCGAGGACCGGCTGGTACGAACCGACGACTGGTGGGTTCGTATCATGGGGCGTCTGGCCTCGGGAGCCGGCGAGGTCCAGGCTCGCTACTCACTCGAAATTCTGTTCAGAGGATTTCTGAGTATGTCTGAAGCCACAATGGACGAGCCCACAATCGTGTTAGCGGACGGCAAACGTGGGCTCTACATGTCGTATGCCGGCATCGCCTTTATCCTGATGATACTCCAGGGGCTCGTCGGATTGATACTGCTGATTGCCTGCGTCAACGTGGCCAGTTTGCTGCTTGCTCGTGGTGCCGCCCGCCTACATGAGCTGTCCATCCGTGCGGCGCTCGGCGCCGGGCGGTGGCGACTGATCCGCCTGTCGTTGGTGGAGAGTCTCATCCTGTCCCTGGCAGCTGGGGCGGTCGGATTGGTGATGGGCATATGGATCAAGGTGGCCGTCGCTGGATCCATGGCCAATTTCCTGGCTCGGACGCAAACGCATTTGAGTTACGTGACCGACCATCCAGCCGGAATCCGCTTCGACCCGGGGATTGATGGCACGATCCTTGCGTTTGTGTTAGGTGTCGCGCTGTTGACAACGTTCGTGTTTGGCCTCGCCCCGGCCCTGCGTGCCGGACACGTTGATCCTTCAGAGGGACTTAAGGACAGCGGGGGCCGCGCCGCACCTCGACTGCGGCTGGGAAAAGTTCTGATCGCTGTACAAGCGGGCCTGTCCATGCTGCTGGTCATCGGGGCCGGTCTCATGACACGGACCGTCGTCAATCTCCATGCGGTGGACCCGGGATTCGACACAGAGAACCTCCTCATCTTCCAACTCAATCCCCTGGATTCCTTGCATAAGGGAGACGACCTCGCCCCTTTCTTTGACAACGTGCGTGAGACGATTGCGGGCATTCCCGGCGTGCGGTCCGTCGCACTCTCGCAAGCGAGTCTTCTGGGCGCATCATGGTGGAAAGAACTGTCAATCCCCGGCCGACCCAATGTCAAGTTTGGAGTCCGCTTGTACCACATAAGTGACGGATGGTTTGACACCATGGGAGTGCGCCTGTTAAGCGGGCGCGATTTCAGCCCTTCGGATACGTTAAGTTCCCAACCTGTCGCAATCATTAATGAAGCCTTTGCCCGCAAGTATTTTCCGGATGAGAATCCTCTCGGCCTGTCATTGGCTGCGGAGGATGAGGATGAGTATCAGATTGTGGGCCTGTGCAGCAACCACAAATCCCACTTGCGCTACGAGCCGGTACCGATCCTCTACCGTCCCAACTGGCCGGACGCGCGCACGATGTCCTTCGCAGTGCAGAGCCGTCTGCCTCCCATTTCTCTCGTACCTGCGGTGCGCAGGGCCGTGGCCGGCATCGACCGCAATCTTCCGCTGGAAGGGGTCACCACCCAGGTACGAATGCTGAAGGAATCCATGGGCATGGAGCGGCTTCTTGCACTGCTCTGCGGCGGTCTGGCCCTGCTGGCCCTGTCGCTGTCCTGCATTGGCCTCGGGGGACTGATGGCCTACAATGTCACACGTCGCACCAACGAAATAGGCATCCGCATAGCGCTCGGAGCGCGACCGAGAGACATGGCGTGGTCCGTTCTGCGCGAGGCCATCGTGCTTGCGGGCATGGGGATCGCACTGGGTATACCGATGGCGCTTGCCCTGGCTACCATCCTGGGTTCCATTTTCTTCGGCATTGCGCCGTACGATCCCACAACGATGCTGGCATCCGCACTGGTGCTTGTCACTGTGTCGGCTGCCGCCGCCTGGATTCCTGCACGTCGGGCGGCCAAGATCGATCCAATGGATGCGCTGCGCTATGAGTGATTGAGAGAAAATAGAGAACTCGGAAGGAAAAACAAATGAAGACAATATGGCATGACATACGTTATGGGCTTCGCCAGTTGCGTAAGAGCCCCGGTTTCACTGCGGTAGCGGTGCTGTCACTGGCCCTGGGCATTGGAGCTAATACGGCTATTTTCAGTATGATCAACGGCATCCTGCTGAAGTCTTTGCCGGTACGCAATCCACATGAACTGCGTGTGATCAACTGGACATGTGATCCAACTCATAAGTGGCCTAATATGCGTGATCGTGAAGGAGGCTTCAGACGCCCCAAGTCTAATATGCTCTATTGCGGATCCTTCCCATATTCTGCATACCAAGACTTCGCCGAACAGGCACAGGGATTCTCCGATATTTTTGCCTTTTCCCATGGAAGTTCCAAGACCATCAATGCAGGCGGCGTTGCGACTTTGGCAAATGCGCAGATGGTATCGGGCAACTTCTTCAGGGGCTACGGCGCACGGGTTCTAATTGGAAGACCAATCACACCCGAAGATGACC
>CAZLIO010000490.1:0-3556 GCA_964559025.1 uncultured Pirellulales bacterium
TGACAAGCTCAAATCCGTTCTCGGCCAGACGACGGGCGTACTGTTGTTGTGGATCGAGCCCGGGCGAGAGTCCGAGAAGCTGTTCGGGCGTTTGATCGGCATCCGGTACTACAACACCATGAGCCAACGTCCTTTGCTTTGGCTGAACGAGTAACCCTTCACCAAAGACTCCATCCAATACCTGCCAGCGCACTTGAAAAACACGGTACTTAGCAGCCTCAGCCACCAGAGCGGGATTGGTATCGTCGCCGAACCGCTCCATCCTCACAGGCAACCGTGTATCCACGGCCCCAATAATCGTTCGAAGTCTTTGGCGGTTCTCGGCGACAGAGGTTTCATAAGCCTGTTTTGACGAAGTGTCGTACTTCCAGAACCGAGCGCGCTTTACGCAAGCCGCTTGAATCTGCTTGTCAACGAATCGGTGCGCTCCGTCCATAAGCCGCGTGGAAAGATCTTCTTCCTGCCATTCCAACGGTCGGGTGCCCGGAAGGGCTGATACTGCTGCCTCGATGGGCGAGCACGTTATGGTAGATAGGACACATGTGATCACGGTGATGAAGGTTCGATTCATATCCGAACTCCTATGCAATCGGTTTTTATCCCATGGAATTCCCTACAGGTGCCACGGGGCGCGTACGGGTTTGCTCAGCAAGCGATTTGCCTGCTCATCGTTGATAAAACTTTCTTCGTCCGGATCCCAGTGAAGTCTGCGATTGAGTCTCATGGCAATATTGGCCAGGTGACAGACGCTGGCCGAACGATGCCCCACTTCTACAGGAGCGATTGGATCCCGTCCCGACTTGATGCAGTCCAGGAAATTACGTTTATGGTCACGGCTCTCATAGAGATGGATTTCGTTCGGTCCGATCACGGTGTCCATGAGGGATTCGGGGTGCGTACTAAAGGAATTCCAGTCAACGTGCACCCAACCTTCGGTACCCTCGAACCGGGCCGCGCCCCCGATGCCGCTCGGCGTGCAAATTAGCTCCACACCGTTGGCATATCTCGCTCGAAAGTGAATCCGGCTGACCGTGTCAAATAAACCTGTTTTCGGAAACTCGCTGCCCAAGTCCTCAATCTCCACTGGCCCGGTTCGCTCGGTGCCCAGGCCCCACTGGACAATGTCAAACTTGTGGGCGCCGGTGTTGGTGGTCTCTCCGCCTGAGTAATCCTGGACAAAGCGGAATGTATAGAAACAACGGTGCTCGTGATGAGGCGCCAACGGCGCCGGGCCCAGCCACAGCTCATAGTCAAAGCCGTCGGGCACCGGAGTAGGATCCCATGTATCCAGGTCGACCTCGACGTAGACTCGTGAAAAATCATAAATGAACCAATCGGTCCCAGTAGAGAACGGCACCCGCAGACCGATATCCATGAATCTGTAGAACGTGTCTTCATAGGTGCCCCGGCTGCCGCCGTCGAAAATGTTGTGGGCATCGAGCACCCCGGCAATCCAATCGGGAACTTCTTCGAAACCGAACGCGTTGTGGCACCAAATGGTGGTTGCCCCGTTACGATGTGCCTTGTCGATACCGCGGCGCAGCGGCGGCCAGTCCATTCCCTCGCCCATGATACCCGGCCCAATGCTTACTGGCCGGATTAGCTCTTTGATATTCAAGAACATCACGTGGCCATATCCTTCGCCTCCCGAACCGAAATTGTGACGGTGTTCTTCGCCGTGGCCGAACATCACTCCGTGTCCGGAGAGTTGCTGCAACTGCTGCTTAGTGTACGTATTGGAAATGTAGTTCCGCTCCGCTTTGGCTCGCCTCAAGCAGGAAACGAAGACGAGTTCAAGTCCGTCCGCTCGGGAGATCGACTTAAGGTAATGATCTGGTATTGAGTGCTCTTGGGTGTTTCGATGGTATTCCATTGTGATATACTTCATTTTCAGCCAGCTTCATCATTTTATTATTGTGGGTCCAACTTGGAATATTATTTGTGCGATGATTATCCGGAAATTCACGATAGAGAATTCCTGGAACTCCTCTTTTTAATGATTCCACCGATCCATCGGGTCTTGCAATACAAGTTGGCCATGATGAATAATGGCCAGATGAATTACTGGCAATTACCCACATTAAATTATCTGAGGCTCTTACCCTAATCTCGGCAGGGATAATTTCGTCTAATATAGTCTTACCTTTGTGGTGTGCATTATAAAAGGAATGAAACATTATTTTAACGTCTTTATGTCTATATATGTTATACATCTCTGGGAAACAAGAATCATAACATATTAAGAAACCCAGCTTGAATCCTTTCAACTCAAGAACTGCTGTATGATCGCCGGGAGTATAAAACCTTAAATCACCACCTGTTAACATTGACTTGTCATAACGATCCACAATTTTTCCTTTGTCCGAAATTATATATAGGCAATTCAGGGGTTTTTCATTTTCACTAATGTAATGAGCTGATCCCAGAACGACCCAAATATTATGTTTTCGGGCCAGTGACATAATACTATGTGTTTCAGCTCTTATATCATCCCAATTGAAGCTTTCAAACGATGGTATATCTTTGGGTGGATATCCGCTAAGAGCTGCTTCTGAAAAATGAACAATATCAGCTTTGTTCAGAGCCGCCTCTTTGATGAAACGCTTGATATAATTTGCGTTGCTCTCAATTTCTCCTGATACAGGGAACTGGCATGTGGCCACTTTTAGTTTTTCTTCAGAATAGTTTTTTCCACTAAAGCCTACCAAGAATATGACAGCCCATAAGGAGAATTTTGATAGAAGTAATATCACGCGTTGGGTTGTGAAAGTATGGGAATTATTCTGCTTCAATGTGTTGTTAGTGTCTCTGCTCATTTCGTGTCCTTCCAATAACAACAAGTATAAATATGATTATACAGTTTTTATATGAAGCTAACAGCGTTAATTCTGCTACGTCAGACAACTGCTTTCTGCCTGTAAATCGGGCAATAACAGTTATGTTTACTAAAATTGTGATAACAAACGTTGAGGCGGAATATGGAACAACTGTTGTCAAGTCATAGTAATCAGCGATCAGGAAAAGATTTTAAATTTCCTGCTATCGTATGCAAACGGATAATAGCGTTATCAACTAAGCGTTCTCCCGCACCAACTTCAACATAGGTGGAATAACTTGCACCATATCCACCCTCTGAAGCAGCTTGGATTGTGGGAAAGTACGAAAAAACATCGTTACAGTAGCCCAGAAAAAAAGTATGAGGAACAGGTGACCGATTGCGAAGAGCAATCTGAAAGTCATCAAAAAATTCTCCCGGGAAACCTACCCAGGCAATTTCTTTTCCCAATAAAACTATCGGAGTTTCCGCTTTAATAACCGAGGGACGGTTTCTGATCAATTCTTCATAATATTTTTCCCCGCGCTGCTTAATATAAAATTCTTTCACATTCTCATCTTTTAGGTCATAGCGGTATTTCAACTCGGTGATATTTTTATCCGTTCTCAATGTGATTGTATCGTCTTTAAGTGGTTTCATTGACTCGGCTATGCGGACAACTTCCTTTCCCAATGCAATTCCCGTTTGCTTTAGTTTCGTGTACGTATCCTGATTACTTTC
>CAZLIO010000491.1:0-3548 GCA_964559025.1 uncultured Pirellulales bacterium
AACTGGATGTTCAGAAAGAAGGGGCTTATTACGGTTAACACAGCCAGTGTGGGTGAGGAACAGCTCCTGGAAATTGCCCTTAGTGCGGGTGCCGATGATATGCAAACTGTGGGGGACATTTTCGAGATAACCTGTGAGCCGGGTGCTTATGAAGCACTAAAAAAAGCTCTGCAGGAAAAAGAAATAGCTACCGAGGTAGCTGAAATTTCAATGGTGCCGAAGAATACTATTCCTATCAACGATGAACAAACAGCCAAGAAAATAATTTCGCTGATGGAGAACTTTGAAGACCACGAAGATGTGCAAAACGCATACGCAAACTTTGACATACCTGATGTGATAATTCAGCGGTTCGACGGATAAACGGTTCGTCCCTCATCCAACCGTCTCCCTGTTAAACGCAACCCTTGATTGGTTATCGGTTGCGTTAATTTCTCACGCACTGGTTGCGTGTTTCGTTCAACGGTTGCGCCGCTCGTTTCGTGTACCGTCTTTCGGTTGCGTTCTGGATTTGCGCTGGCCAAACTTATCCCACGCAATTGCCAAATTATAACACTTTCTGCTAATCTTGTCGTATATGTCTGTTAGTCTTTCGCATATTTCTACGCTGACCGGAGGAGAATATAGATCCTTGGCCTGGGTTAAAGAAACTATTGTTTCATTAGACTCTGCCATTGCATCATCCAGGTATTTCTGAAAACCTTTTTTCTGATGCCTTTTAGAGTGACCCTCTGCTATCAAACGAGGAACGGCTTTGACTGAACGTCTAAGCTGGTCAACCAAGTCGTATTTCTCTTCTGCAGGTAGTTTCGGCAGAACATGTTTAAACACCTCAAGCATTGCCTGATAAGCAGTTTGATAAACTTCCAAATCTTGAAAACTTCTGATAGGTTTTTTGTTTTCCATAACGTTTTACGATAAACGCAACCGATACGAGCTTCGCAACCGCAACCGTCTTACCGTTTCACCGTCTTACCCATGAATTTCAATCGCTGTTTTGCGAACTGGTATTTTTCTTCACCGAGCCGGCTGACAATTTTATCCCTTTCGGGGTACATTTGCTTAAACTGGTCGCGATATTTATCTTCGATGTCGATTGCTTCTTCATACTGTTTGATTGCAACATCGGTTTTATCTAACAGCTCCGCGATTTTTGCCAGCTCGATTCGCAGTCGTGCGCAGCCGGGATAACGATACTCAACAGTAAACGAGGCGTTATCGAAAGCTTTTTGCAGCCAATCAAATTTTCCCTGCTGTGCCGAAACTTCCGAGAGCAGTAAATAGACCTCTGTTAATCGCTCAAAGTTTTTGAAAGCAGCACTGTTGCGCTCGATTGCAGCCCGCAGGCACTTTTCCGCCTGCAGCAGCAGGTCCCGGTTGTTCGGCGTTAGCTTGAAATGGTGCAGATACAGCCGGCCGTTGAGAGATAGTGCGGCGGGACTTAAAGAGTCATCCTCAGCAGCAGAATTCAGGAGCTTGTGGGCTTGCTCGAATTGGCCAACGGATATGGCCCGGTTAGCCTGCTGGATTTTAGCGCTGGCATTACTCACTGGAATAAGGGCATAATTGAGATAAACACAAGTTATTACCAGGCCTGCCGCCACTGTCAGTATCTTTACAAAAGGTGCAGGTTTTAGAACGACCTGCGGTCGGGGATTTGTTTGATAACCTATCGCGATAATGCAGGCAATTACCACCCAAAAAACTGTGAATACGCCAGGCTCAAAAATGGCAAAATCTATTAAGTTATGAAAAGCAACGCCTAAGACAGCACAAAAAAGAGCAGCAGAGGCAATACTTGAGTGAGCCTTTTTTGCCGGCCTCTCACCCGCTGCTGCGAGCAGGAAACCGGCTATGAATATAATCACAGGCATAATATACAATATGATTATCCCGGCTTTTCTTTCCTGCGGCGAAGCAGTCGGCGGCAGAGGAAAAATAATTGGTCTGATAAACAGCAGCGCAGCCGATACAATAATCGCTGAGAAAATCGCCAATTTTTTGAAAGCCGGCTCAGTCCGGTGAGCTTCCGATGGGCAGCTTGCAGACGTGGGAGATATTACGGCCCACAACGGCATGCAAATCATAGCTAAAAATCCGATAAGCCCAACGGGGCCGTATTGAGTAAGGATACTGAGTAGAAAGTTATGCGGGTCTGCGACGGATTCCAGTGCTGAAGCTGGTTTGTAATGTGGGTAGAAGTGTGCGAAGCTGCCGGGACCAACTCCGGTAAGCGAATGGTCGGCATACATTTTCACTGATGCACACCAGTACTGCCATCTGACAAGCATTGAATTGCCGCCCGGTAATCGGCCGTGAGCTAATCCATACCATATAACTACCCAGGTCCCTCCGAGAGCCAATAGCAAACATAAAATCAGTACAGCTTTTTTGTGAGCTTTCAGCCGGTTGCCAAGACAAAGATAAATAACAAACACTGCTGCGGCAAAAAGCGAAGCGATGATTGCGCCTTTGCTCCTGGTAAATAAAAGGCCGAAAATAACAACTGCTACCGCAATGCCGCATGTGATAAGCCAAACAAATTCGAGTCCGGCAGATTTGTGATTTCTATACCTCTCAATAAGCAAGGCAATAGCTGCGAAGGACGCCATTAATGCAAAAGAGCCGGCGGAATTACTTGTTGTGAAAAAGCCGCTGATATCTTTCGAGTACAAACGATGTTCAAACTGGAAGTGCTCCAAACTGCCCAGTTCAATTCGCTGCGGCACCTGTGCAAGTGCTGCATTCGGGTCCTTCTCATAAAATTCTATGAAAATTTCATTTTCAGAATATTGCTCCCAACAACGATAGGCCGAGACCACACCCAGAGCGACAATGAGAGCTAAGAGAAGTTTTACTTTTGACTGTGAGTCTAATATCTGGATCAGCAGCAGGGCCATCAATACCGGCGCGACAAGCCCGGCGAAATCAGTAATCGCCCCTCGCTTATCCGGCGCTGCAAGAGACGAGATGACAGCGGCTGCACAGAAAAGCCCCAAACCGATTTCGATACCGCTCAAGCGGTATGAAAACTTCCTGCCGCAAAGACTCAATACAAGCCAGAGAATGAAGGAAAATATCAATGCAGCCGATACAAACATACTGAACGAAGATATTAACACAGCTCTCCATATTGGTAAGCCGTACATGCTGTCGGTTAAACTGGATGAAAGAGTGGCCGCTTGCACAGTCGGGCTTTCGGTAAACGTTGTGCGAAGTGCGATTACACAAAGGCAGAAGGCAAGGATTATATATTCCAGGCATACCAAGGCTTTGCTTTTGGATAGATTCGAATTAGTCGTCGGCTTTATCATTTTGTGCGGTGGTTTCAAAAATAGCGACAATAGATAATACCATAACTGTTTGAATAATGATTAGAATTGCGCCGGCCAGATTGACCTGATAGAGAAAAATTGCTCCGAGCCCCGTACAGAGCGTAGCTAAGTATAACGTCAGGACTGTTTGAGTATCTGTCAGGCCGCGTCTTTTTAATCGATGGGAAAAATGTTGAGTATCTCCTATAAAGGGGCTTTTCCCCTGGCTTATGC
>CAZLIO010000492.1:0-3538 GCA_964559025.1 uncultured Pirellulales bacterium
TTGATACCTGCGGCACCGGCGGTGGAGCAATTAAGACGTCCAATATCTCGACAGCAGCGGCAATAGTGGCGGCCGGGGCGGGAGTTTATGTCGCAAAGCACGGCAATCGCGGGATAACCAGTAAGTGCGGCTCGGCTGATGTGCTTGAGCAGCTGGGTGTTAAGATAGACCCGGGGCCTGAAGCTGTGGCCAAGTGCATAAAAGAAGCACATATCGGATTTATGTTTGCGCCTATGTTCCATCCGGCGATGAAATATGTTCAGCCGATACGCAAGAGTCTCGGCTTTCGGACGGTCTTCAACATTTTAGGGCCTTTGGCTAACCCGGCCAACGCAAAGAGGCAGATATTAGGCGTGGCCGACGAAAATTTGATGCAGCTTGTTGCCGAGGCGCTTAGGCTGTTGGGCACACAGTACGCAATGGTGGTCCACGGCAAGGGAATGGACGAGATAAGCACGGTAACGGCCACCAAAATACTCGAACTAAAAGAAGGTCAAATCACAAGCAAAGAGCTGGATCCGGAAGAGTTGGGTATCGGGTTGGCTGATATAGAGGATTTAAGAGTAAACGACGCCAAGACGAGTGCTAAGGTTTTAAGGGACATACTAAGCGGTAAAGAAAGCGGGCCTCGCAAGGATATTGTTGTTCTCAATGCTGCGGCTGCGATAATCGCCGGCGGTCTGGCCAATGATTTCGCTTCGGCAATCAAGTCGGCCCAGACGTCGGTCAGCGACGGCGGGGCGTCGGCTTGTCTGGAAAAGTTAATTGAAGTCTCGAACGCATGAGGCGAAATACGATTTTGTCATTCTGAGGCGAAGCCGAAGAATCTGGCTAACGAAAAAGAGATTCCCGCCTTAGCGGATCTTCGACTTCACTTCGCTGCGCGGAGCCTGTCCTCGAGCGAAGCGAAGGGTTCAGACTTGTCCTTGAGCGAAGCGAAGGAATGACAGGGGTTCGTAATACGAACGACGAATATGTTAATAGTAAAAGTTAAAATTTGTGGAATAACCAATTACGAAGACGCTGCGGCAGCGATGGATATGGGTGCGGATATTTTGGGCTTTAATTTTTATCCGCAAAGCCCGAGGTTTGTAACGCTGGAAAAAGCAGCGGCTATAATAAACAAGCTGCCGGGCTTTATAGATACCGCCGGCGTGTTTGTGAATGCCTCTATTGAGCAAATCAACGAGACGAAAAACCTTTGCCAGTTAGACTGGATTCAATTGCATGGCGACGAAGACCCGGAGTTCTGCCGGTTGTTCCTTTCGCATAACGTAAAGACGATGAAGGCGATACGTGTAAAAGACCAGACAGACATCGAAAGAGCGGACAGCTTTTTCACAGATGCTATTCTGTTAGATGCTTTCAACCCTGAGAAGTACGGCGGCACAGGGCTGACCTTCGACTGGAACGTCATAGGGCATATCGGCAAGCGTGTTTTCTTGGCCGGTGGGATAAATCCCGATAACGCGGCCCAGGCCGTTAAATTAGGTGTTTATGGAATTGATGTCTGCAGCGGGATAGAAGCTGAGCCGGGTAAAAAAGACCATAAGAAAATGAAAAAACTGTTCGAGAATATACAACACCTAAGAGGATAAATCCTAAGTCCGAAACAATACTAAGTGAGCTAAAGTGCCTAAAGTGTAAAGTGCCTAAAGTTAAAAGGAACAAATAATGAATATCCAACAAGGAATCCAGCACCAATTTATATGACAAAATTGGTGCTGGATTGGATATTTTTTTGTTACTTTAGTTCACTTTAGCTCACTTTAGGCACTCTAAACTTTAGGTTTCGGATTTATAAATTAAGTACAAAATACGAGGAACGAGTTATGAAATACAAGGGCAGGTTCGGAGACTATGGTGGTTTTTATGTGCCGGAGGTTTTGATACCGGTATTGGAAGAATTGGAGGAGGCTTTTTATCGTTTCTATGAAGACCGGCAGTTTGTGGCGGAGCTGTCGCAGCTTTCGAAAGAATACGCCGGCAGGCCCAGCCCGCTTTATTATGCGAAAAGATTCAGCGAGCATGTCGGTTTCAAGGTGTATCTAAAGCGCGAGGACCTCCTGCACGGCGGGGCACACAAGGTCAACAACACGCTCGGACAGGGCCTTTTAGCCAAATATATGGGCAAGACCAGGCTCATTGCCGAGACCGGCGCCGGCCAGCACGGTCTGGCTACGGCGATGATTGGGGCCCTGTTCGGGATGGAAACGAAAATCTTCATGGGCGTAGTCGATATTGAGCGGCAGAGTGTCAACGTTCATAAGATGAAGCTCTGCGGGGCAGAAGTGATTGGCGTTGAAGGCGGGACGGGGACACTGAAGGATGCCATCAACGATGCGCTTCGCTACTGGACGGCACATGTTACCGATACGTTTTATCTTTTCGGCTCAGCCTGTGGGCCGCATCCGTATCCGACGATAGTAAAGCATTTTCAAACCTGTATCGGTAAAGAGGCCAGGCAGCAATGTCTCGAGCAGCTCGGCAAACTGCCGGATATGGTAGTGGCTTGTGTAGGCGGGGGCAGTAACGCAATAGGTATTTTCTCCGGCTTTATAGATGACAAAGACGTCAGACTGATTGGTGTTGAAGCAGGCGGCAGGAGTTTAAGCAGTGGCAGGCACGCTGCGACACTGGTGGTTGGAAGCGTTGGTATCCTGCACGGTGCAAAAGCCTATCTGCTGCAGGACGAGGAAGGCCAGATTCATGATACCGAATCGGTAAGTGCGGGGCTGGATTATCCGGCCGTTGGGCCGGAACATTGCCTGCTAAAAGATACCGGCAGGGCAGAATACGTTGCGGCGGAAGACGATGAGGTGCTCGACGCATTCGGGCTGCTGACCAAAAGTGAGGGGATACTGCCGGCCCTGGAAAGCGCGCATGCTTTAGCATATCTTGTCAGTCAAAAGGGCAAGCTGGACGCCGACCAAATAGTGGTTGTAAATCTTTCCGGCAGGGGCGATAAAGATGTTTCAATTGTGGAGAAACGCAGACCCTTGGGAAATTGACTCCGCCAAAAGACGGCGGATCTATGATATTGACCATTGACAGTGTCAGTCAGTGTTAAAGTCAGTGCCAGTCAGTGTTAAGGATTTTATTGATGAAGACGTACAAGCAGGTATTCTCAGAACTAAAAGGACAAAACAGGACGGCCTTGATACCGTTTTTCGTGATAGGAGACCCGGATTTTGATACGAGTGTGAGAATCGTAAAAACAGCCATCGATGCCGGAGCTGATGTTCTTGAATTGGGGATACCGTTTTCCGACCCGATAGCGGATGGGCCGACAATCCAAAAGGCTGATATTCGCGCAATGAGAAGCGGGATGAATTTGCGAAAGGCCCTGGAGTTTATCCGAAAGGTCAAGGATTACAGGGATGTTCCAATCGGACTGTTGATGTATTACAACCTGGTTTATCAGTACGGCACAGAGAAATTCTTCAACGATTTCCACAAGGCCGGTGTCAACAGCGTTCTGGTTGCCGATTTGAGTATTGATGATGCCGATGAGATTATTGGTCCCGCCACCTCGGCG
>CAZLIO010000493.1:0-3536 GCA_964559025.1 uncultured Pirellulales bacterium
TCTTTGCCTCTTCGGACAGCAAATCCAGCGCCGCAAATTTCCGCTGTAGTTTCCCCAGATGCTCACGACATTCACCACAGCCTTGCAGATGCTCGGCTGCCTCCTTCATCCGGGTATCCGGGGCCAGTTTGAACTGGTATTCGATAAGCTCTCGTTCTGTAAGATGATTTTTCATTTCACTACCACCTAAACATCAGGTAATTTTTGCGCCAGCGTCCTAAGCGCCCTGAACATTTGTGTTTTCACCGTTCCAAGTGAGCAGCCCATAACCTTTGCCACTTCCGGGTAACTTAGCTGCTGATAATAGGCCAGAACAAGCGTCGCCCGCTGTCTTGCCGGCAGCGACTCAATTGCATCTCTGACCTGTTCGGCCTGCTCGGCCTTTGCCGCCTCCTGTGAAGGCTCGCACGAATCATCAGCTAATGCAACGGCACTCAGCTCTTCGCTGTCCTGGTCGGTACAATCGAGTCTTTGATTCAGCGATACAACCTGCATCCGTCTGCGCCTCCGCATACCATCAATAGCCACATTTGTTGCAATGGTAAAAAGCCAGCTCTTAAATTTATCGCCGCGAAACGTATGGGCTTTTTCATGCACACGTTTGAAAGTCTCCTGAAAAAGGTCTTCAGCCTGGTGGTGATTACCGCTCATTCGCATCAAATATCCCAATATACTGTCCCCGTATCGGCGTACAAGCTCACTAAACGCTGTCTTGTCGCCCTTACAATGGGCCTCTATTAAACTTTTATCGGTGTTTTCCATTGAGGCTATTTACTCCAGCTATCTGTATAAACGGCTATCGTAGCCCTTCGGTTGACAAATAATGAAGTAAATTTTTTGTAAAATTTGAGTTTATCGGTGCTGTGTGCCCGCAGGGATTCTCCGCATACATTTTGCAGGCCGGGCTGCGGGCATTTTCCCCCTAACAATTCGATATATAACTAATAAAAGTATATTTCGCCCGCTGGTTATTCAGTCTCTTTTGGACTCGGCACGGGCTTGTTCATCGCCCAGAACACCGCGTTGATAAGCAGCCGGCGAAACTGCGCATTTCCAAAGTCGTCCGGATGGCCCAGCGATGTGTAGAAAATGCGGGACCTTTTGTAACTATTGGTCCAGGCCACCGGCTCGGGTTCCTTGTCAGGAATCGTGCCAATCAACAGCCGTGTGGTTGAATCAGTTAGCGGTCGCACCTCGTACAGTGAGCCGTTGCTTGTGAACGGCATCTGCACGCCGGCAAGTATCGGATGACTATCGGCACCGGCGGCTGTCGTAACGGCACATTTGGGTCCGCTGCCGTGATGGCCGTGATAATTACCACCTAATACCTCTGGATCCAGCTTCTGCCATTCAGCGTAACCGGCCGGTGCATTGCCGCGAGTATCGAACGCATGGCTGGCGGTCCGCAATCCAATTAATGGCCTGCCGCTGTCTAAGTAGTTACGAAAATATTTCATTTGTTCGGCGGGCAGCGCCCGGCGCCGTGCGAACAGTACCGCTAAATCCGCATTCGTCAGTGCCTCCATACCCGCAACGTAGTAGCGTCCTTGGCCTGTTTTGTTTGTGCTGCCCTGGAGTACCTCGCAGCACAGGCCGTATTTTGTTTCAAGCTCGTGCGCAAACTCCGGCAGTGACTGTTCGGCTTTATACTCGCTTTCAGCGGAAATGAATACTACGCGCGGACGCTTGTCGTTCTTAAAACAAAACCGCGGCCGGCCCGTGAATACCGTTGAGGTAATCGTCGGGCAGACGTACTTTTCTATATGCTCGACTACCAGGTCGGTGCCGGTAAAATGGCTGACAAAGGGGCTCATCCTTGAGTTGTACATCGTATCGGTCATATCGCGCATCAGCACCACGTTTTTGCCGTACCTGGCCATATTGCGAAGCCCGAAGGGCCGACCGAGAACGCACATATTGGTATGCACGCCCATAATGATAACGTTGTCGATGCCTCGCTGCTCCAGCAGGTTCCAAATTTCGGCGCCCGAGTCGCTGATAGCGTCTTCATTGCGAATTTCTATAGTTTCTATCTGCCTGCTCCAGGGCGAGCCCTGTTTGCACTGCGGCTGACAATCACAGCCGCCGTCCGAGTGGTCGATGGGATAGCCGATATTCTTTTCCGTTTCACCAATCCATCTGCACCATTTACTGATGTCGCCGGGCACATTAGCTGACTTTGGTGCATCTTGAGCACGTTTACGGGCTGGATGGTCCTCGTAAAAATTGACCGTGCCGCTGGGCGCATGCACAATCAATATTCCCATTTTACGTGCTTTGGAAACAACCTCATTCATCCGCGGCGAAAGCTCCCCAACCCGGCTGGTCGCGCCCTTACACCAGTGCTGGTTCCACATATCGCAAATGATGATAGCGGTTTGCTCAGGGTCCCATTCTAACTTCTTCTGCTCAACCCTGAATCGACCTGTCCCGTCGGACAATGGTGTTCGAGAGCGTGCATCAAGGACCAGCTTTTGTTGAGAGCTGCCGGCACCCTCTGTCCGAACCAAAGTATAAGGCCAAAGTAGTAAACCTGATAATAGTATGCAAACAACGGCCAATGTCCTGAATCGACGAGTCTTCATAATTACTGCCTCCTAAAACATAAGTTGTGAATCATCTCAGCGGGTAGCGCCACACTGCCACCAAAAAACCCGGATCTATTACCTCGTATCCGACGGTAGGATAGCACAAAGGCAGGCCAAAGACAAGCATATTACTAACCCGCCATAGTGTTATGCGTGTCTGGGCATTAAGACAGGTACAGTTCATTGCGGGAACATACGGACGAAGACGACGCCGTGCCTTGGGACTTTGGCTTCGAACTGGTTCTTGTACGTGCCTATGTTTTTTTGTCGCCAGAGGTCGCGAATCCGGTGCGGGCCTTTTATGCCAAGGTCTTTCCAGGAGACTGTTATTTCGGTTTGGATTTCAGCGGTGTTGAACAGGCCGAGAGCTTTCGATCCGTCTTCCATATCCTTGGCCATAATAAAATACTCTTCGGTTCTTTCAATTATAGGGGCCTGCTTGCCGAGCGGGTCCTGATTGACCTCGATGACCTCGGCATTGCAGAGGATATTGAGTGTAAAGTCATCGAGCTTTTCCATATCGCCTGAGAATATTAACGGGGCGGCCATCAGGCACCACATGCCGGCGTCGGTCTCGAAGTCGTCGGCAAAGACCGTGGTGAGTGTCCCAACCGCCTGCTTGTGGGCGTTGCCGACCCAGCCGATAAGGATATAATCCGGGTCGTTCCATTGGCCCGGCTTGGCGTGCTGCCAGTGCTGGGCGTTGCTAAGGCCGATATGATAAAATCCCGGCAGCTCGGAACCTTTTTCCAGGCCCAAATCGCCCGTTGTTCGCCAGCAGTTTCCGCCGACCGAACCGGCCCATTCCCACACCTTGCCCATACCATACTGGCACAGATTGTAAACGATGTCACGGTCGAGCTTTGCAAGAATATCGCCCATCTTTCGATAAGGCCTCTGCATCCGCTCAAGGCCTTCGCCGGCTGCAACACGGCCGTAGGAGCACCA
>CAZLIO010000494.1:0-3524 GCA_964559025.1 uncultured Pirellulales bacterium
TCAAACAATAAATTATTACCCAGCAGACACTTACTTGATTATTTAAGAAAATAAAAAACCTAATTTTCTTAAATAATATATGCCTACACTCAATTTTGCATAACTCTAATTAGACTTCCTTTTATAACTGCACCATACTGCCAAAACCTCGTACTTCTGCTTGCTTCAGTACACGGGTTGCGGCGGCCAGATCCTGAATTGCAACACCGACGGATTTAAACAGTGTCACTTCATGAGCCGATGTCCTGCCGACGGCTTTTCCTGCAATGATCTCACCCAATTCGGCATGGATATGCTTCTCCTGCATGCATCCCTTTTTAATCGGGATTATAAGGTCTCCTGTCTCCTGCAGTGCAGATTCACGATGGTCTACAATCAAAAGCGCACGTAATACCGTTTCCTCAGGGACTTCCTGAACATCCGGCTTATATGAGCCGACTGCATTGATGTGCACACCGGGAGCGATTTGGGCATCAGCAAACACGGGGGTGGATGATACAGTAGCCGTACAGACGATGTCGGCACACTTTAGAGCGTCACGGGACGACCCGGCAACGACGGTCTCAATAGCAAGAGCAGCACCCATATCGCCGGCAAACTGCGAGGCCGCTTCCTCCACAATATCGTATACCCAGGCCTTTTTTATGGACCTCACGGCACACACTGCTTCAAGCTGCATACGTCCCTGTACACCAGCGCCTATGATGGCTACAGTATCGGCGTCGGAGCGCGCCAACAAGTCCGTCGCGGCACCCGATGCTGCCCCGGTCCGCAGGGCCGTTAGAAACGTACCGTTAAGAATGGCCAGCGGACTTCCGGTCTCGCCGTCCAGAAGGCATACGACGCCCTGAATACAGGGGAGACTCTTTTTCGGATTGGCATTGAAGACATTGACCACTTTCACGCAAATCTTCCCGAAATGTTCGGCATAGGAGGGCATGAATAATGCTGTGCCGGCACATGCTGGGATATCGATGTGTGCCCGCGCAGGCATCGTTACACGACCAGCGGAGAGCTCCTTGAAAGCTTCTTTCATCGCCTCAATGGCGTCCACCATGGGCAGCGCCCGGCGAATATCTTCTCCGGAAAGGACCCGAATCTCGTTGCCGTGCATCATGGTTTCTCCCAGATAGCTTAAGACCTATTTGTGGCTTTACACTTAACTGAATTTTGAATTCTAAAGATAATGTGGTCCGCAATGCTTCTTGACGTTGTATGTAATGTAATTGGAGTCACGATAGTGCACCTCCGTCTCGCCGCCCCTTCAACTTCGCCTCAATTGCCCTGGAGGTCTCGGTGACTGATAGTCCCCCCAGTGCAGTACACCGCAACTGATACGGCAGACTCCGCCCGACCCTATCCATCGCCTCAATCACTTCATCAAGCGGAATCACAGGATCATATCCTGCCAAGGCCATGTTTGCGCAGGCCAGGGCATTACTTGCCGCCATCACATTCTTTCCAAGACATGGAACCTCCACACGATTAGCCACCGGATCACAGACCATACCAAACGAATTTTGCAGTGCGATAGACGCAGCCGCCACAGCCTGCTCCGCAGTGCCCCCGCCGATGGTCGCCAAAGCGGCCGCGGCCATTCCAGAAGCGGCACCACACTCAGCCTGACATCCGGCAACCTCCGCGGCGAACGTTGAAGAGGTGGCAATGAAAACACCAATCATACCGCCTGCCAGCATGGCCTTGGCAACATCATTGTCGGAGAGCCCAAGCTCGTCGCCGGCGGCCAGGCACGCGCCGGGCAATGCCGCACAAGCCCCGGCCGTAGGAGCAGCGACGATGACACCCATAGCACTCTTTACCTCCATGATAGCAGTAACATACAAAATAATTCGATTTAGTAAACCCGCGTCAAGCAAGCTCTTGTCCCTCATGTGCCGGGAAAATCCATCACTTTGACAGCCGAGAATACGATCCTCGTAGTCGGTCCCCTCCAGGCCCTGTTCTATGGAGTGGCGTAAGATGCGTACTATCTCAGTCATTCGTTCCAGGACCCCTTCCTCGCTCAGTTTAGCACGGGCACACTCATACGCCACGGCCAGCTGCCACAAAAAAACGCCACGATGTCCTTTGTAGCGAAGCATCTGCTCACAGGTAGTAAACGGGACTTCCAGTCCGGCCCGGGACAAAACAGGAAGAACAGGTGAGAGCTTCCTCACTGCAAGAATATCAAATTGCTCTTTTATCTCTGCCAGTACGGCATCATCTACGAACTCCTGCGCCTTGACCTCCACAAGGTAAGCGTCACCGGCCTGGTGAATTAGAATCTCATCGGCTGCAACTGAATCAGTGAAATGCCGTAAGATCATCGAGCCATCTGCTTTAGTGTAGACCAGTGTCTCCCTATAGTCACCCTCGATGGAGACAGAGAAGCCGTCAATATCGATGATCTTGATCATACCACCCCCTGTGGAAACAGCGGTCAATACGTGTCGATCTCGGGCATTGCTCAGCGTCAGACGATACGTGCTGGGGTGCTGCACATTTAGATTCACAATTTTTATGGAGATGCTGATTCCCTTATCGGCAATGGCTCGGGCCGAGCCGGCCAATCGGTCATCAATGGCGTCCCAGCCCATGAGACCGCCGAACAATCCCATGTCCGACCCCTGGCTATCATGGGTTGTGGCCAGGGACCCGTTCCTGTCGAGCTCAACCAAAACTTCCTGCAAGTCACCTTCCATCAAGTCCCGGGCCAATCGGCCAATCCTCAGCGCAGCGGCGCAATGCGAGCTGGATGGTCCTCGCATAACCGGGCCAATCACATCATTAAAGATACTAACATTCATTCCTATATCTCACATTATCACAGTATAGCAATCAAGTTAATTCCTGCAATTTACCCCAAAAGAGTGACAAGTTTTCAGGTGGATAGTCAAATGACTACGGGATTTTTCATGCTCCGCACGGGTACAGGTTGTGAAACGAGCCATAGTCAAATGACTACGAGCTTTGTTATGCTCTGTCAGACGACAGATTGGAAAATGACCCATAGTCAAATGACTACGAGCATTTGGGGCTTTTGATGCGTATTATACCAATTTAAATTAACCGCCTTCGGCCTTGCTCAGGACAGGTATCGAAATACGAAACAAATTCAAAATTCAAATGACCAAAATGTCAAACAGCCACAAGCTGCTAATGTGCGATTTTTGTATTGAAAAATCGAATTTTAGTCATTCGAGATTGTTTCGAATTTCGGATTTCGTGCTTCGGATTTTAACAAAAAAACAGATTTTCGCGATTACATTGCGCTGTTGTACTATTGGCCTCACTTACTATGAATATTACTGTATTGAGGAACAAAATACCTTTTCGCATATCACCTATTCTTTCATACTAAACTATAATTTGGCAACGGCGAATAAATTGAACAGAACTTATCACCGTGCATTATAACCTTAATTATATATTCCAACAATTAGAACTTACGTGCCTATAAGGCACTAAAGCAAGCTCAGCCCCCCAACCTCATTATCTTACCTGCCTATAAGGCAGCGTTGGGG
>CAZLIO010000495.1:0-3517 GCA_964559025.1 uncultured Pirellulales bacterium
TGGGTCGAATGGGTCGAATGGGCCAATTTTCTCCTTGACCCTAACATTAAAGAGCTTATATTCATCTTTTACACAGATGTTATAATCAGGAACAGCCTTAAAATATTATCATACAGAAAGGATACTAAGATGAGTGGTAACAAACAGTCAAAAACCTCCATCAACAATCGTATTAGCCGTCGTAGCATGCTCCAAATAGCTGCCGGTACCGGCGCTTCGGCCCTTGGCCTCGGCTCTTGCGCCACTTTAAGAACATCCACCAAACAACGCGCCATCCAGGGCCGCATCAATCAGTCCATCGTTTATTGGTGTTTCGAGAAGTACTGGGACATCGAGCAGACCTGCAAAGTAGCCAGGCAGCTTGGCTGCAAAAGCATCGAGCTGGTCGACCCCAGGTACTGGCCCACCCTCAGAAAGTATAATCTCGTCTGCGCTCTCACGGGCAGCCACGGGTTTGAAAAGGGAATGAACAACCCCGAGTATCACGATATGTGTCTAAAGGAGCTCCAGAACTCCATCGACGCCTGCCACGAATATGGCTTCCCCAATGTCATCACGTTCACCGGTTTTCGCGAGAACATTCCGGACGATGTTGGTATTACAAACTGCGTCAACGGTTACAAGAGGATAATACGCTACGCCGAGAGCAAGAAAGTCAATCTCTGCCTGGAGATACTCAACAGCCGGGTGGCTATCGAGATGCAGGGCCATCCCGGCTACCAGGGCGACCACACCGACTACTGCATGGAAATCATCAAGCGGGTCGGCTCACCAAGGATGAAACTGCTGTTTGACATCTACCACGTGCAGGTTATGGACGGTGACATCATAACCCGGATTCGTCAGTACCAGGACTACATCGGCCACTACCACACCGCAGGCAACCCGGGCCGATGTGAAATCGGCGACAAACAGGAAATCAACTACAAGCCAATTATGGAAGAGATAGTCCGCACCGGGTATCTGGGCTACGTCGGCCAGGAGTTCATCCCGACCGGCAACCCCTACAGGGCTCTCAAAGAGGCCGTCATCCTGTGTGACGTGTAGTCTGTGGATAGTATTCTGCTCCACCGAAAAAACGTAAAAATTATCATTCTGTGAAAATACGTAAAAATTGTCATTCTGTGAAAATACGTAAAAATTGTCATTCTGAGAAAAAACGTAAAAATTGTCATTCTGAGAAAAAACGTAAAAATTGTCATTCTGTGAAAATATGTAAAAATTGTCATTCTGAACGAAGCGCAGCGAAGTGAAGAATCTCTTCCTCGCCAAAAATCAAGGTCTCTTCACTCACCCACGATGGGTGGCAGCCTCAAGCGAGTTCCGAAAAGCTTGTCCCCAAGAAAGCGGGGATCGGGACGAGCTTGGGGATGGCTTGCAGCAACCACCATGTATTTATCGTGTTACAGACCAACAGTGATTCACAGCTCGATTTACTACTCAACAGTTAAATCCGGATTATCAGGCCCAAAATGCTTGAGCAAAACGATTGGGTCGGTCTTAGAGGGATTCGTGATTTTCACCCCTTCTTTGGCCGCCTGTTCGCTGACGAAGTATTCATCGTGGGTCAGCTGGCCGTACCTAATAAGCGCAGGAGTCTCTATATCCCACTGTCCCATTGTGCCGTGACCCTGCATCGTAATAAAGCCATAGGCGGCGTTGTCTTTGACAGTTACCGTTCGACCCGGCAAAACCGTAAGCTCTTTGGCACTGAAGGCCTTTGACTTATAGCATATCCAGTTTTCGATGTAGCCTTCGGCCTCCATCTCTTTTGCCGGCCGGACTGGTTTGGGACGCATAAACCGGTTCGCCGCAAAATTGGGGTCAACGTTCAGGTCCCAGTCTATCACTGCGAGCAAATGGTCAACATCGCCCATTTTGTCTTCCGGCGTGTCCTTCCAAAGCAGCTCTTTGGGAACAACTTGATGATGTGGAACCGACTCGTACATAGCAAACACGTCTGATGCCTTCTGGGGCTCATAGGTACACAGGCTTCCCGGTGCATGTAGGACGCCAGGTGGGACATCCCAGCCGGTGCCAACTTCGAGCCGGTACGCTGCAGAAAGATTTGTGATTTTGTTGTCGCCCTTTTCAAAGTCCAGCAGGGCCTGGCGGACCTGCTCTTTCGTGGTGCCAGGCTGGAGACCGAAGAACGTGTAAGGGAAATCGCCGCCGTAGTTATTCGCCTGCGGCGGGAAGTAATACGCCTCCGGCTTGCCTAACTGACCCGTCATCGCCGCATGCTTGTCCCGATGATGAATATGATGGGGCAGGGCGCCCTTATTGTCGAAGAACTTTGAGTACATCGGCCAGCGCTCGTGTTCCTTCCACAGCCTGTCTCCGATTAGCTCGCCTTTCAACTCGGCAACGGCATCCAGCAGCCGTACTTTCTCGACCTTGCCCCCATCCTCAAAAACAATGAAGCTCAGTCCTTCATTAGGCGCTGTCAGAGGGCCGTTGTCCGCCGGCGTCGTTGATGCAAACCACCGTTCATCAATACCGCCACGTTCGCCCCCCAGCTTGTAATAGTCATCCGGATGCAGCTTGATACGCCGACCCGGCACACAAAAAGAACGCGGCACCCAGTTCGGTGCCAGGCGAATGATTCCTTTTCCCTCCTCAAGTGCTTTGTTCGAAATAGAATTAGCAGACATAAATTCTCCTTAGTTTACAAGTCAGAACTCAGATATCAGAAGTCAGATTGACAGATACTCATGATCTCTGTCTTCTGTCCTTTGTTTTCTGTCTTCTGTCTTCTGTCCGTGTTCTTATGCTCATGCTTTTTTCACTGTTTCCCATTTTTTATTTTTCGCTGACGTCAGCACTGCATCACAAACATACTGTGTCGCAAGGGCTTCGCGAAAGTCCGGCGATGTCGACTTGCCCTCGGCCAAGTTCTGCAAAAAGTCAGCTACCTGGTGGACGAATGTGTGTTCGTAGCCAATCTGCAGACCCGGGACCCACCATTTATCCATATACGGCATATCGCTGTCCGTAACGTGAATTGACCGCCAGCCTCGTACGATTGATTCGTCGCTGTGGTCGAAGTAGCTGAGACGATGCAGGTCATGCAGGTCCCAGGCGATAGAGGCCTTTTCTCCGTTGATCTCGAAGGTATAAAGGGCCTTGTGGCCACGCGCGTAGCGGGTGGACTCGAAGTTGCCGAGCGAGCCGTTGTCAAAGTGACAAAGGAATGTGCAAGCGTCATCGATACCCACCGGCTCGACCTTACCCGTTTCAGTGTGCATGCGTTCTTTGATAAAGGTCTCCGTCATGGCACACACGTCGGTGATAGGTCCGTTTTGCCACATAGCCGTATCTATGCAGTGGGCCAGAAGGTCGCCGGTCACGCCTGAGCCGGCAGCCTTGATGTCCAGCCGCCATGTGGCCATCCCGCCCTGCGGTACCTTTGCTGAGATGGTCCAGTCCTGCAGGAAATTTGCCCGATAGTGAAAAATCTTCCCCAGCCGACCTTCGTCGATGAGCTGCTTGGCCAATGTCACGGCGGGCACCCGGC
>CAZLIO010000496.1:0-3513 GCA_964559025.1 uncultured Pirellulales bacterium
TTCAAAAGGAACGTTTTGAGATTGCCGCGCGATTCTTCGAATCGCTCGCAATGACCTAAAAACGCACTTTATGTCATTGCGAGGAGCGTAGCGACGAAGCAATCTCGACTTTTTCAAAAAGCCCTTTCACAGGGATGACATCGTCAATTTTTGTTTTCCGCAGCAGATTCTAACTAATCTATGCTCTATCCCGGTGGCTTAGATTAGACGCTTGGCAGAATTCGCCAGAGTAAGTTTCATCGGCCTGGGCTCCCCTCGGCCGCCGCAAAGTTACTAATCCCCCATGCCGCAAAGTTACTAAACCCCCATAGAGAGAGGGGCAATCCTATCTGGTTGCCCTGTTTTTTTCTGGTTTTTACCTTTTAGTTTTTGGCCTCAATCGTGTATCATCTAATTATTAATAAAAAAAACTCGTGAAAACAATATGGCAAGCGACCTTAAAAACTTGTTGCCTATCGGCGGTAATTGGATGATTGAAGTAATTGGAGAAGACCCCGTAAGTCTTGAGCCGTATCTGTACAACGGAGAAGACCAATTGCGTGAGAACAACAACGAATTTAAACTACCGGACGTAATCGGAATTCTGCCCATTCGAAACGCCGTGGCCTTCCCCGGGACGATAACACCGTTGGCGATAGGCCGCCCCAGAAGCAAAGCATTGCTCGCCGATACCACGCCGAACGATTCTATCATAGGACTCATCACGCAGCGCAGTCCTGATACCGATAAGCCGAATTTCGACAACCTCTACTCAGTCGGAACCGCCGCCTCGGTGCTCAAGGTCATAAAAATGCCCCAGGGCTCGATCCACGTTGTGGTCCACGGCATGACCCGCTTCAAGGTAATAAAAAAGGTAGCCACAAAACCATACTTGAAGGCCAAAGTCCAGACGCTCAACGTCAAAGTAAAAATGACAAAAAATCTTAAGGCACTTATCGTCGGCGTCCGCCAGGCGGCCAACCGAGTCATCGAACTAAGTCCTCATGTGCCTGAAGAAGCATCCGTGCTGCTGGAAAATATCGAAAATCCCTCCGCCTTAGCTGATTTTTTGGCGGCCAATCTCAGTATCAACATCGCAACGAAACAGCAGCTGCTCCAAGAGCTTGACGCAACCAAACGACTTGAACAAATATCAGTCATCTTAGCTAATCAATTGGAAGTTCTTGAGTTAAGCTACAAAATCCAGGGCCGGGTCAGAGAATCGATAGATAAAAATCAGCGGGAGTATTTCCTGCAGGAGCAGCTAAAAGCAATTCAGACCGAGCTTGGACAAAAAGACCTCAGAACTGAAGAGCTAAAGCAAATCAGCAAAAATATCGCAAAAGCCAAAATGCCCAAAAAGGTCGAGCAGGAGGCACTTCGCGAATTTGACAGATTGAGTAAAATACCTCCCGCTTCACCGGAATATAGTGTCATCCGCACATATCTGGATTGGATCTGCGAGCTGCCCTGGTCAATTCAAACCAAAGACCAGCTCGATATCAACAAGGCACAGCGAATACTAAACGCCGACCACTATGACTTGCGCAAGGTAAAAAAACGCATCCTCGAATTCTTAGCTGTCCGCAAACTAAACCCAACGGGCAAAAGCCCCATACTCTGTTTCGTCGGCCCGCCCGGAGTAGGCAAAACTTCGCTCGGAAAATCCATCGCAAGAGCTATGGGAAGAAAATTCGTTCGAATATCACTCGGCGGAATTAGAGACGAGGCCGACATCAGGGGACATCGTAGAACTTACATCGCAGCGCTGCCAGGCAGAATACTACAGGAGCTGCGAAAGTGCGGCAGCAAAAACCCCGTATTTATGCTCGACGAATTAGATAAAGTCGGTAGTGATTTCAGAGGAGACCCCGCAAGCGCACTGCTGGAAGTCCTTGACCCCGAACAGAACTTCAGCTTCACCGACCATTACCTCGACCAGCCTTTTAATCTTTCGACCGTGATGTTCATCGGCACTGCAAATTATACCGAGCCTGTCCCGCCGGCTCTGCGGGACAGAATGGAAGTCATCGAGCTGCCCGGCTACACAGAAACCGAAAAACTCAACATCGCAAAAAAATATCTGGTTCCCCGCCAGATTAAAGAGCACGGCCTAAGCAAAAACCGCTGCACCATAAAAGACGATGCAATACTTTCGATAATCCGGGGCTACACACGCGAAGCGGGCGTCCGAAACCTCGAAAGAAATATCGCAGCTATCTGCAGGGCCGTCGCCACGGAAATTGCCAAAGCTAAAAAGATACGGGCAACCATCGCCAAAAAAGACCTTGCGAAAATCTTAGGCCCTGCGCAATTCGAATCGGAGCTGGCATTGCGAACAGGAATACCCGGCGTCGCAACCGCTCTTGCTTATACACCCGTCGGCGGTGAGCTGCTCTTTATTGAATCCGCCTATATGCCCGGAAAAGGCAACTTACAACTGACAGGCCAAATCGGCGACGTTATGAAGGAAAGCGCACAGACCGCATTTTCCATCGTAAAGGCAAACGCCAAAAAACTAAAAATTGACCCTGACCGATTCAGCAAATTCGATTATCACATCCACGTACCAGCTGGGGCGGTTCCCAAAGACGGCCCAAGCGCAGGCGCAGCAATGTTCACATCGCTGGTTAGTCTGCTTATTGGCAAACCGACTCGCCCGGATGTAGCGATGACAGGTGAAATAACTTTACGTGGCCTGGTCCTGCCTATTGGCGGCCTGAAAGAAAAAATCTTAGCTGCTAAACAGGCCGGTATAAAAACCGTTATCCTCCCAGCCAGAAACAAAAAAGACCTCCCCGATGTCACCAAAGAAGCCAAAAAAGGCCTAAAATTCAAATTCGTCAAAAACACAAATGAAACCCTAAAAATCGCCCTAAATACCGAGTAAAGCTGATTTGCAATAGGGCCATATCGTTTTATCATATATATCACCGAAGGTTATCAGCAAAAATAGGTTCGACCGACTACGCGGAGAAGTTACCTCTTTTATACACAATGTTAGCAAGGATGCAATTACACTATGAGTGACTTACCACAAAAGGAGCTAACCCGGACCAAGAAAGCTCTTCTGGCAGCGCTTTATTCGGCTTGAAATTTTGACCAGTCGAAATCCGTACATCGAGGACAGAAGTAATCATCGCCCCGGCTTGAGTAACCTCCCTCGCTAAGAACAATCACTGCATTACACTTTGAACAACGAGTAGGCTCATAGTTTGGTATATCCTGCAGTATTTCAAAATTATATTCGTTTGTGCCGTAATAAACATACATCTCTGGCATTATATGGTTTCTACATTCCTGGCAGTTTTTCCAATCGCCGGAATGCCCTTCATTATAATGAAAGCCGCACAGTGTATAGCGGCTATGATTTCTATAGCAGCTATTTCGTTCATATGAAAACAGAACATACTGGTCCTCATCATCGCAAATCCATTGGCCACAACATTCTGTTTTAGTTAGATTGGTCTTTTGTCCACACAAACCGCACTGGGTCTGTTCAGTCAGCCTCCTGCGATTCTTCGATAAGGCCAT
>CAZLIO010000497.1:0-3512 GCA_964559025.1 uncultured Pirellulales bacterium
CCCCGTCGTTATCTATATGGGTATATTTGCCGGCTTTGGAACCTAACATTACCGGCTCGGCGGCTTCTTGCCGCTCAGTCTCAAATAGTTTTTCTATCTGGTGACAGACCGCTTCTAAGTCATATTTACCCGCAACCGCGAATATCTACTGCGAAAGATTGAAATTGTCATTTATAATCTGCCTTGTCTTTTCAGCCGTCAAAGCCTTCAATTCTGCAATTTCTCCAACAGGACTGCGTCCCAAAGGGCTTGGATAAAACTGCTCTCGAAGTTTGAGCATAACCTTCTGCCGGGGGTCGTCGTCCAGAGATAGTAACCCATCAATTGCTAATTGCCTTGCTAATTCAAACTGGTCCTCCTCCAGGCTGGGTTTAAGTATGATGTCCGCATGCAAATCCAGGGCTTGTGCCAAGTTGCCGGCTTCGAGTGCCGCCCCGATAGTTATATGCGAGCTGCCGACTGAGCGGCTGCGCGCCAATCCAAGGCCGTCAAGTGCATCACCAAGCTGACGGCTGTTTTTATCACCGGCGCCTCTGAAAATCCAGTCGGCAATAACACCTCCGGCCCCACAGCAGCCCTCAGGCAGTACGGCCGCTCCGCTCGGCAGCATAAAGCCAAACGCCGCCGACGCAACCGCCTCCATCGGCTCGCCAAGAACCACCATCCCATTTTTTAAAGTGTACTTATCAAGTCTTTCCTTCATAAGCAGGCTCTTCTTATTACCACAAGGAGTTTTGTAAAAACGAGGATGGATTCTACCAGTAAACAGAAACGCTTTCAACCGCGAAATTAAAACACACTGATTCTGCCTGCGAAAGTAAATAAAAAAGCCGAGCAAAATCAGCCCGGCTTTGAGATGTTTCTTTTAACTTCGCCCTGGTTGAACTTTCTTTGTATCCCTTAGGTTGGTGATAGTACTTTGAGCCGAATCAAGATAAAAATGTCATTTTCCTTGTTACTGCCGTCGCCCTTGGCTTCCGTCGCTGTCTTTACCTCCCGGATTAATACTGCTTCGTCGGTTTTTATTCTAATGCTCGGAATTTCAATGCCAGTTTCCCCATCGTAGAAAGAGAAGCTCAAATCAATGTGTTTGTTATCATCCAGCAGTGTGCCGGCTACTGCGAATGCAAGACCTCCACTACCAGCAAGATCTGCACTACCAAGAATCGCATCTTTACCATCTTTTAGTATCAACCTCGGCGTTGCCAGGACTTTAAGCTCATCGCTCGATTGTGAGAACTCAGTGAAACGGTCGGCTTTGTCCGGCTCAAGTATAGCGTAACATACATTAGGGTTGTTTGTTGTCGGCGTAAATTCAATATCCTGCTTCTCAAAGAAATTTTGTAAATTTGCCTGTTTCCCCTGCACCAAAAACAGGTCGTATTGAATGATATCACTCCACTTACTGGTGTCGATTTGTGGGACGGGTCTAAGGGGCGGTGGCGGTGCTGCCTCATGTGTTCTTATTTCCATGACAAATTCTTTCAGACGAGCGAGAGTAATTCTCACCGCTTTTGTCGTTTGGGCAAAGGCCGCACGCCCCCCGCCAAACTGATATACACCAATTAGCGCCGCAATAACTACCACCGCAGCAACGAGTTTTCTCATTTTGCTTTTCATTATTATTCTCCAGATTTTTAATGGTGTTTCTTTCCGCCGAGGTTGCTTGGTCAAAACATCGAGAAGGTCTTGTTCGAGCCTGTCGCGATGGCTGGGGTTAGGAGTATCGTCAAATTTTATATTACTAACAAAATCTTCAAACTGTCTTTCGTTATCGTTCATTTTAGTCCACCCTGATTTGTCTAATCCGTGAAATCTGTGAAATCCGTGGCTAATATTTTTCGCAGCTTTGCAAGTGCCCGTGCCAACTGGCTGCGGACGGTGCCTGGACTGCTACCGAGCACCTCGGCGATTTCTGTTAACTTCAAGTTCTCAAAAAAACGCAGTGTGATGATAGTCTGGTACCGCGGCCTCAAAGCAAATACAGCCTCTTTCAAAAGAATCATTTTCTCAGCCGATTCTCCACAGTCAGCGACCTGGCTGTTAGCTTGCTCCCGAGCGACTTTCAACAGACGATTTCGGCGAGCGGTCTTTCTCAAATAGTTATTAACGGCATTGGTTGCAATTCTATAAAGCCAGTTGCGAAATTGATGCTCGTTGCCCCTGAAACAGTGAATATTTTCAACAACTTTCAGAAAAACTTCCGAAGTAACATCCTCGGCCGCTGTCCTTTCGAATAGCCGATGCACGCAATAGCGAAATACCGCATCATAATGGCTGCGATATAACCGCACAAAAGCTGAGGGATTGCTACACGCCTCAATTATTAAATTGCTTTGGCCAGCCGCTTTGTTGTCGTTATCCACGCTGATTACTCTCCGGAGTTTACAGGTGCCAACTATCATCACCATTATAAATGCGCAGCATATAAAAACGTGGCAAAAAATATCAAAAAATGTCCGCAGATTACACAGACATCGTCCAGAGCGCAGCCGAGGGTTCTGTTAAAAAACTAAATTAAATCCATTGTTGATAAAATAAACGCTATATGCTATACGCTAAATGCTATGGATAAGCTGTATGGCTTGATATTTGACGTTGACGGCGTAATTGCCGACACCGAGGCGGTCAATGCAAGAACTACCATTAAGGTTTTTGCCGACCTTCTCGGTCTCAAGGGCGTGGTGCGCAAGGATTTCGATGCGGGTCTTGGCAGGGGGGCTGAGGAATACGTCAAAGCCGGTGCCGGAGCCCACGGCCTGAAGCTGACCGAAGAACAAATAAGAAAAGTAACACAACTGCGCCAGGAATATTTCCTTAAAGTTTTAAGCCAGGAACCACTGCCGGCCTTTCCCGGCGTATTGGAATTGATGGACCAGGCAATGCAAAGAGAAGATTTTCGCCTGGCCATCGCAACGTCAGGCACGCTTGAGAAATCCCGTGCTGTTTTGGAAGCTGCGAAAGTTCCATACCGGAAAATGGTTTATATAAACGGCGACCACGTCAAAAATAAAAAGCCCGACCCTGAGCTTTTTCTGCTCGCCGCCGAGCGTATGGATATTGCCCCGGTCAATTGTGTGGTGATAGAGGACGCCCCCAACGGCGTACAAGCAGCTAAGGCCGCAGGCGCCAAATGTATCGCTGTTACAAATTCCACAAATGCAGAAAACCTTTCCGAAGCTGATTTAGTCTGCGATTCTCTTGAGCAGATAAAGCTCGATATGATTCGGGAACTGATTGACTCGCACTGACCGGTCTTACGGTCATGCTGAAAGAGATGGAGAGATATTTGGAAATGAGATCGGCAGGATATTTATGGAGAAACGATAATTATGGCCGAACGTATCAATAAGGACGAGTTTGTAAGCCGGGTTGCGAAACGTATGAAAGTTAATGAGACAACAGCTCAAGCTTGTCTCGATGCTGTGCTCGATACTATGTACGATACTTTCCGAAGTGGAAAAGGAATAACGCTGCCTGGGTTTGGCGGCTTCTATTTGGATAGGAGACGA
>CAZLIO010000498.1:0-3494 GCA_964559025.1 uncultured Pirellulales bacterium
TTGCCTCTGAACCAGATCGTCAGCTTGTTGACACCATTCTCGGTCCAGTCACGCGGATAAGTCAGCGTTAAAGTTGCCTCAGAGTACCCTACACTATTGTCATAGAATAACGGCATCGACTGGTTGCCACTGTGAACGATAGTTTGCTCGCAAAAAGGAGGAGCATCATAACCAACGAGAGAGCCGTTTGTCGGGTCGTCATATCCGTCTATCCACGCGAAAAATATCCTGTTGCTATCGGGGTCTTCGGGGTTAAGGTCATTGTAGCTCTCGAAGTCGTCCACGATAAGGAAGTTGGCCGTCGTAAAGCTCCAAACAGGGCCCGTCCACGGACTGTCGGCATTGGCGTTGTTTAACTCATCAATACGCCAATAGTAGGTGGTATTCCACTCGAGTTTTCCGGGTTCAGAACTCTCAGCACCAAGGTCCCCGGCACCTTTGTACTCCGGCGAACCGGTATTGGCATTGCGTACGGCCTCTTTATCTGTGCCGAAGTAGACCTGATGCGAAGCCGAATAGACTCCCGGCGACCATGTCAGAATCGGTGTCTGCGTTATATCCACAGCGCCATTAGAGGGGTTCGGGCCGGCGATGCCGCCCTGAGTAGTAAAGCTCCAGACGTCGCCTTTATGCGTTTCGATAATATCAAACTCATCGATCCGCCAGTAGTAAGTCTTGGCCAATTTAAGTGGGCCGGGAGTATAAGTCGCAGCTCCCATTGGAGCACCCCCGGCAGCATTGTTCACATCGTCAAAATTATCACCGAAGTAGATATAGTGCAATTTCGATCCGAAACCAGGCTCCCAGGTAAGTTTAGCATTCGGGTCTACAAGCCCGGCACCATCAGCCGGTTCGGGTAAATAGGCGGTCTTTGGTGGAATCATAAAGCTCCAGATACGACCTCTGTGTTTCGTAACGCCGTCGGCTTCAACATCATCGATTCGCCAGTAATAAGTTGTGCCCGGAACAAGGCCGTCCGGATAAGGAAATCCCGGAAAGCCGACAACAAAATACGCCGAAGGCTGGTTGCCCCGGAATGCTTCTTCGGCGCCGTCATTCACATTGTCAAAATTATCGCTAAAGTACACATCGTGCGAGGCCGCATAAGCACCCGGCCCCCATTCGAGACTGAGCCATGTGTCCGGATGTATGGCGCCATCAGCGGGCTTGGGACCTCCCGATATCATGGCCCTGTATTCTGCGATGCGTATAATGTCATCGACGTTTTCGGGCGCACCTGTGCGGTCAAATATCCGAACAAATCCTCGATACTTATCGCCCGGCAGATAATGCTTCGCCCAGGCTGTGGCATTTCCGGTGGCATCAGTAGCCAGAACTGTAAAATTATCCGTGACATTAGCAGACGTCGGCCGCTGCGACTCCCACGTCTGGGTAAGCCCCCAAGTGACTCCGGCCTCGGTAAAAACAATCTCGTCATAAGTGTCCCGAGCTGCGCTGGCAGCATTGAATCCCAATACGCCAGGCCCTCCACTATCGCCCCATGTGACCTGACTGCCATCCGAGCTGCCCTGGTAGTACATAGGAATATCCGAATACCACACCACCTTGCCGCCTGCATCCAGGTATTTGCGAAGCGTGCAAGTATTTGACATCGACTCTGCCACAGTGTCCGGCACGATGTCCCGACAGAACACGACCACACTTAACGCCTTGTCGGCGATGTGAGCATCCATCCATACCTTTAGTTCGTCCGCATCGAGGACCGTATAGCCGGCCGCCTCGAGACCGTCTCGTATGGCTTCGCCACCGCCGCCCCAGGCCGATGGATATCGCGAATCCCAGTAGGCAGCGCGGTCCCACTCTTCAACCTGCGCTCGTACCTGAGCTGTCCCAAACAGCGAGACAAAAAAGATCAGATAAATTAATTTCCTGCACATAATAGTCCTCCTTCAAAAAGAGTTAAAATAATTATGATTTTCTTTGGCCACACACCAAAATCCCGACCTCTCGGGCTTGTTTTCAAAACATGAATTTCTCATTGAAATGTGAAAATCCCCCCCTGCCAAGCACCTGTACTCGCGTTACTCCCTTTGCTTTCTGCGACACCTGTGCCTGCGCAACCGCAGGTGCAGGCAGTAGACAAGGGGGTGCGAGCACAAAGTTTCCACTCCAACTCTGCGTATTGCATAATAGCTCCTCCTCTATCAAAAAACCGCAAAAATCGTGACCGCTGGAAGACCAAAGATTCACAGATACCCGCCCCTTCGGCTAATTCAGGGCAGGCTCTCTAACGGCACAAGCTTCACCCAGCCCCTGCCGCAGGGGCTGGGTTTACTATTTCCATTTATACCAAACCAGCCACCTTCACGTCAAGAAAAATCTCTCGAGTTATGCATCCCGTCCCGTCTTTGCCGCAAGGCATCCTGCGGACGACGGACGGGATGCATCCCTTTTCAGCACCCATCCGTCCATTTAAATGACGAACTGGTCTTGAGGGGTATCATAGGACTTATTTTCGGCAATCGGTCTCTAAAATACGGTCATTACCTTACATTGAAGTTGCCGTCTGAATATGCCGATGGATGGTTATGAAAAGAGATAAATTATGGCTTGCGAAGAAAAACCTAAGGTTCCGGAAAATCCCAAAAAGACATCACCCGAAGATACTCAACAGGTAGTGTCCGGAGAGCCTCAACAGACACCATCCGAACTGTCTCAGGAAACACCATTCAAAGACTCTGGAGAAGCGCCGTTAGAAGAAGGGTGCAAAATAAAAAAGACAATTCTGACCCTCCTGCTTTGTGCTTTCGTGTTTCTAACTGGTTGTGCTACGATTACGAATGGCAAGTACCAAATTATCCCTGTTACGTCGGAGCCACCAGGCGTAAAAGTCAGCACTTGTACGGGAGTGTCTCTCATTACACCTGGAAGTTTTGAATTGGCCCGTAATCAAAACCACACCTTGGTTGCTGAGTATCCAGGTTGTGAGCCACAACAAAAGGAACTTAAGCATAAACTGCAAGGTAGTTTTTTGAGTAACATTTTAATTTATGGTATTATAAGTGGTGTTGTGGACCTTGTTTCAGGTTCGTCTGACCACTTAGTTCCAGACAAAGTCCGCTTTGATTTCACAGCCACCGGCCTCGCCATAGAAAGTCGTAAGCGGTCATATTTGGAATCGCATCCTGACACAGCTGACGATGTTCGCTTCGCTATCTTGAGTGAGCTGGACGAAAAAGGTATGACGAAAGACGAGCTGATAGCAAGTTTTGGTAAGCCGCCCGAAATTATTGAAAATGGGAAATACGAAGTATTCATTTTTGATAACCGCGAACCTAAAAGCTATTACTTCAAGGATGGTGTTTTGGAAAAAACACAGTAACTCGAACCAGCCCCTTCCTGCTTGCCTTCGCTCAAGAACCGTTTTGGTACCTCCGATACCAGCGGTAATGTGGGGCTTACCCCACCATTATTTCTGTTCTGGTAAAGTGTGCTTTTTCTCCTAATCAGCAGGGAACTTCGTGCATTCTATT
>CAZLIO010000499.1:0-1355 GCA_964559025.1 uncultured Pirellulales bacterium
TATGCCTCTGGACGCAGACGATATGATGATGCCGGACTCCATTGCCAAGCACCTGGCGGAATTTGAAAAACACCCAGATGCTGACCTTGTTTATTGCGATGTTTTGCTGATTGGCGAGAATAGTAATCCGATAAGGATAATGAATAAGCCCGAATATCAGGACCGCAGGTATCTGATTAGAGACCTGCTCCGGGCGGGACATCCGATAGTTCCGTTTAGGCTTGGCATAAGAAGAAGCGTTTTCAATAGAATCGGCTTTTATGACGAGGACCTATTGATTGCTGAAGACTACGATATGATGCGGCGTTTCGTAAAGGCCGGTCTTAAAGAACATCATCTCAGCGAACCGTTGCATCTAAGAAGAATGCACGCTGACAGTCTTTCAGGAAATCAATCCGCCCAAAAGGCAAAAAGCCATTTTGAGGTCATCAAGCGATTTATTGATACGTTTGCGTACGATGAGTTATTCCCGGACGTCGCGTGGGACGAGATAGCGCCCCAGATGAGGCAATTACATGCTAAATGCCTGGCTGCCGGGACCTACCTTACAATAGGACAAAATTATGTAAGAACAAAGGCTATTGAGTGTTCAAGAATAGCCTTTGACTTGGCCTGTTCAGAGCTAAATGACTGTGTAAAAATGGACCAGGAAAACCAGGGCCTGCGGCAGTTATTGCAAAAGTCTAAACTCATACGAGCTAAGTACACCGAGGCACCACAACAAGTTGTTTCTTAATGAACACAGATAAGGCGAGCAAATATAACATAAATAGTTAAGCCAAAAGTGCGGGCGTCACTCCTGTGGGCTTTTCTTTTTTTGAAAGCGAGGTGACAATGAAGTATAAAAGCTATATCAGGATTCAAAAAAAGGTAGGTGAACACACGATTCCACAGTTAGCTACTATGGACCCATGCGCCAGACCAAATCCCTCCTGGGGTGGTCGTATGTTCGGAACGTTCCCCCGCGGCGCAAGAATCGGCACTTTGAGAAATTGTGGGGGAAGAATCAAGTAATGAAACAGGAAATCTGTCATTTCTCCAAAAATGTCAGGTCGGAGTTAGTTGTTTTCAATAATGGCGGTTTTTATACACTATGACTTATCTATTGTCGGCAACACAGACCCCGACACAAAGATCTGACAGGTCGTAGGTTCGAAACGCGCCCCCGCTATGAACCTCTAAAGACAAAATCCAGATCCATTTAGCTCTGAGACAATCGCCCTGCTTTCCAAGAAAGAGTTTTTCAATTCGGTCGGCCCAGAGTATAATAGCGATGCAACTTTTGAAAAATTAAATTGGGGTAGCAAGAAAGGAGCTTATTTATGGCCACATTCATTTCCCTAGTCAATTTTACT
>CAZLIO010000499.1:1455-3490 GCA_964559025.1 uncultured Pirellulales bacterium
GTAGCAAGAAAGGAGCTTATTTATGGCCACATTCATTTCCCTAGTCAATTTTACTCAGCATGGGATTCGAGATTTTAGAGATTCTCCTGATAGAGCGGCTAAATTCAAATCCATGGCCGAGAAGGTAGGAGTAACAATCAAGGAAGTCTATTGGACCATGGGAGTTCATGATGTTGTACTCATCTTAGAAGGTCCGGATGACGAAGCGGTAACCGCGGCAATGCTGGGCTTAGGGTCGCTTGGCAATGTAAGGACACAGACTCTACGGGGCTTTAGTTCAGCAGAGATGAATGAAATTATTTCTAAAGTGCCAAGCTAATTAACTGATATGTCTTTTGATTTCGACCATTTCAGTTAGCTGGTCAACTATATCTCTGAGAAAAAGGATTTCCTTGTCTTTTTCATTGATGTCCATGGTGGCAAGACGTCTCAAACTGCGTTTCCGAGCCCTTCCTGAGAATCGGGCAGCAATTAAGGCTGCTTTGATGGGGCCACTCCCGGAACCCCCGCCAACTATGGATGGGACAAGCTCAATCTATTTGGCCGCATTCATCTTCAATAAGAGAGGATGGGACCAATCCTTCTGGTGCCGAAGATATAACAAGTTTTTCAAATTTCCTATAGCTGTCATCCCGGGATTCAGTTTTACCACTCCTTTTAAGCGTAACCAAATTTTTATAAATGAACCATTCAATATAGCTGTTACATTTAATCAGACATCCCCGATAACCAAGTGGGGGAGCGGATGGTGGCTCCCTTTGCATTGGAACAAGCGAATCCCATATTTTTTGTAGTTCTTTCACGATAGGCTCTTCTATTTTCCATGTAGGATCGGGACGCCCCGAAAAAACTAAGGCTCTGGCAATACACTCGTTCATTTTCTTATTTTATTTTAATATGACCGTGCATTACTTTCATAAACGTGCAAAACTCTGTATACCCACCACGATCTGCCGTCCTGGGATCAGAAATAGCGTTACCGGAATTATCAAGATTTGTTACAGGCGTACCTCCGGGTTTATGAGACCAATATTTGTTCCTACCCTTTCTATACCAATGATAATCCCAAGTATACATATTACCCGGTTTGATCACAAGAGCAACTAAATGGCCTTTCGAAGGACATCTGTTATCAGCTGCTGGAGTGTCGATAAGGCAATCGCTAATCGCGCCCATTTTAGCACTTATGTCGGGTGACGGAACATCACAGGCGGAAAGATCAGTCCATTTGGCATTAGCTGCTTCTCCAGGCTGCGCATATGTATCGGTTCTATAATTTGTGGCATAATTGTAACAATTATTGTTATACTGGATCTGTCCACTATCGTTCCACCAGATAGGTTCATAAATAGGCGCGCATTTGCACCTTCTCCACCACCACCAATAACAAGGACACCACCAGCGACACGGCCACCAGGCAGACAGCCGTTTTTCTCGCAATTCGACAATTTGTGGGTCTAGTAAAAATCTCAATTCTTTAAGTCGTTCAATTTCCTCGAGAACGAAATCCGAGAATTCTTTTCCCAGCTTAAGTCTCGTAATAAGTCCTGTACTTCCGCAGACAAATTCTTCGAAAGTTTCACTAGCTGCCTTATGAGCAAGTCTTTCTCCAAAGAGATCACCATGCACATAAAGAAATACCTTCGGGAGACTTCCATCGGGCTTCCCCGTTTGTTCTATAATTAGTCCACGGTAACCCAGGATTGGCTCAGGCGGAAATTCCTTTCTTTTTTCTTCAATCTTCCTTATAGGTTTCAATTGTTTTAAAGCTTCTAAAGATTCCTGTTCAGTAAGCTCAATGACAGGGTTTTCTCTTCCACTGAAAATGTCGATTGTTATTTTGAGTGACATACTATTTCTCCTTTCCAAGAACTAACACTCTCGAGTTAATTCGAGCCTTTTTCCACAAAGGACGAATCTTGCATCCTTTTTGAATTCCTGTAGAAGCTTGGTGGGAATCTCAACCGTTGACGGTCTTTCTGGCGTCGGCCAAGTACCGATCTTCACACTACCGTTCTTCATAATGTCCCATCTC
>CAZLIO010000500.1:0-3489 GCA_964559025.1 uncultured Pirellulales bacterium
GGCATACTTTGAAAAGAAAAAAATCGTTTTTTGTTTTTTCTTTTCAAACAGTAAGCCATTGTGTAATAATCAGTTAGGTGATTATTTAAGAAAATCAAAAAAACAGATTTTCTTAAATAATATATGCCTAACCTCAATTTTGCAGAAGCCTTATTCTATTTCGGTGAGGAGGTGGACATTTACGAGGACGGCAGGATAGTCAAGCACTCAGGCCAGTGGCGAGCCGACGAGAAGAATTCCAGAGCGGGCATCATCATGCCCGGGACGATTCTCCTGGGGGCCAGACATTACCAGGAGATATCACCAAACGCAATGGACAGGGCCGAGATAATAAGTGATGACGTAACAATGAAGACGCCGGCGGGAACATTCAAAAACTGCATAAGAGTAGAAGAGACCTCCGGTATAGACCTCGACGAAAAATGCTACAAAACCTATGCACCGGGTCTGGGTCTCATCCAGGATGAAGACCTCGTGCTGACCGGATATAGCAAAGCTGAAGAAGAAACCGTTTCACTCAAGGATTTACCACCTGCGGTACGCGCTGCCATAAAAAAACATGCCGCCGGAGGAAAAATCACAGAGATTGTAAAAGAGATGGTGAAAGGAAAACTCGTGTACGAGGCCGAGGTCCTCCTCAACGGCAGGGAGCTCGACATCCTCGTCTCTGCTAAAGGTAAGTATCTCGGAACCGAAGAAGAAAAAGACGCCAAGGCCCCACCACGACGAAGACGACGAGGACAACGAAGATGATGACGACGAAGACATCGACGATGACGACGACAATTGAACCTGACAATCACCCAGATTCATAGGATGGGCTTTAGCCCATGCGGTTTTCTAATTAGTTCCTGTTGCGGAAAGCAACTAACTAATCCTTGGAATTTTTCTCCCTTTCCAGATGCTGAGCTATTTGTTTCAACTGTTCGCATATCTCTCTGTTCTGTTGAAGGAGGGCCTCAAGCTGTGAATGTATTGTTTTCGAGCCGAGGATGCTCTGGGCGAAGACCAGGAAAAACATCATTGCCACCGCCCCGCCGATAGCGATAAAGCTCACGGCCCACAAAATCTTCTCTACAAGCTCGAGCAAACCGGTATCCATCGTACCGTAACCCTCGAATATGAAACGCTACAAACATCCACCCGTCCTACGACCACCTTCCTACAATACCCAAAACTCACCTACCCGTCAAACCAAAATTCATCCTGAGCAGAGCCGAAGGGCTTGCTCTGAGCACAACCTGCTCTGAGCCTTGTCGAAGCGCCGAAGGGTCGAAGGGAAACCACCACATTTTTAAATACCAAAAAAATCCTTGTCCTTTATACTTCAAGTGCTGTAATATACTCGATTCTGAAATTGTCCAAACTGGAACCTGTAAATAAGCTTTTTGGAGACTTAAAAAGTGGCTGATACCGGCGACATTCGCAATATTGTTCTTTTAGGGCACGGCGGAAGCGGCAAAACCTCCCTCGCCGAGGCAATGCTCCACAAATCCGGTGCAACGAACCGGCTCGGAAGCGTTGACGACAAAACAAGCATCTGCGACTACTACGATGAGGAAAAAGAACATCAGCATTCAATTCAGTCAGCGCTCGCCCACATCAACCACGCCGGCAAGCTAATAAACATTATTGATACCCCGGGCTATCCCGATTTTATCGGCCCGGCTATTAAAGCGATACCCGCCGCCGAGACAGCGGTCATCGTTATTAGTGCGCCGGCCGGCATAGAAACCAACACCCGCAAAATGTTCCAATTAGCTGCAGAAGCTAACATGCCCCGCCTCATCGTCATAAATAAGATGGACGCCGAAAATGTTGCTTTCCCTGAGCTGATAAAAGGTATTCAGGAAACTTTCGGCTCGCAATGTCGCTGTGCTAACCTGCCCGCTGCAGACAAAGCATCCATTATCGACTGTATCGAAAATGAAACCGGCGATTCACCGCTGATGGATGTGGCCCAGGCACATACCGAGCTAATCGAAAGCATCATCGAGGCCGACGATGACCTAATGGAAAGCTACCTCGGCGGCGAAGAAATATCCACTGAAAAAATAGCTTCGGTATTCGTAGAGGCCTTAAAAGCCGGCACTCTTATCCCCATAGTTTTCACCGATGCCCGCAGAGAAACCGGCGTACAGGAGCTCCTGGATATTATCGCAAGATACACACCGTCACCTCGCCAGGTAAAGCCCGTTCAGCTCAAAGACGGCGACAGCTTAACGGAGCTGGCAGCCGACCCTGCCGGCCCATTGGCCGGATTAGTCTTTCGCGTCAGCTTCGACCAACGCTCAAATATGAAGTACTCTTCAATCCGCATCTTCAGCGGCACCATTACCTCAGAGACTAATCTGTTGCGCAATGACGAAAAGAAGGGCATTAGGCCGGGACATACCTTAAAATCTCAGGGCGACGACAATAAAGAAATCAATGCCGGCGTGGCCGGTAACATCATAACTTTAGCCAAGGTTGAGGAGCTGAAAGTCGGCGACCTCATACACAATGGCAAAGCGGCCGGCAAATTCGAGCTGCCCCCGGTGCCCGAACCGATGTTTTCTTTAGCACTTGAGCCGGCCACAAGAGGGGACGAGCAGAAAATCAGTACTGCACTTGAAAAATTGTGTGAAGAAGACCCCTGCTTTAAGGTCAGCAGAGATATGCAGACAAAGGAGCTGGTTGCCAGCGGCCTTGGCGATTTGCATTTGCGGATAATTCTCGAGAAGATGAAGAACCGCTATAAGCTGTCGATAAAAACAAAGGAGCCGAAAATTCCCTACCGCGAGACAATCACCGCTAAAGCCGAGGGCCATTACCGCCATAAGAAGCAGACCGGCGGAGCGGGACAATTCGGCGAAGTCTATCTTCGCATCGAGCCGGCCGAACGCAATTCCGACCCGCCCCTGCAATTTAGCTGGGATATTTTCGGTGCTTCAATTCCCGGCCAATATGAGCCGGCGGTTGCTAAGGGCATTAATGAGGTAATGCAAAACGGCGTTGTAGCGGGGTTTCCGTTACAGGACATTTCAGTTTCTGTTTACGACGGCAAACACCATCCCGTCGATTCAAAGGAAGTAGCGTTTCGCGCAGCGGGCAAGGGTGCATTTACCGACGCCGTTCAAAAAGCAAAACCCGTCTTACTTGAGCCGATAGTCAATATTGAAGTTACAGTCCCCGCGGAAAATATGGGCGATATCGCCGGCGACCTGGCCTCCAAACGTGGAAGGGTCCTTGGCCAGGATATGTTGGCCGGAAATTTCATCGTGATTAAAGCCCAGGTGCCCTTGGCGGAAGTTACGCAGTATAACAGCCAGCTCAAAAGCGTTACCGGCGGACGAGGCAGTTACTCGATGACACTCAGCCATTATGAAATAGTTCCCCCCAACGTCCAGCAGCAAATCGTCGCCGCCTACACAAAACAAAAACAAAGCGACTAATTATTAGCCCAACGAAACGAAAGATTATTAGTATTCCTATCCAAATAATAATCTT
>CAZLIO010000501.1:0-3480 GCA_964559025.1 uncultured Pirellulales bacterium
GAGAAACTCAACGACGTCGGTATTTTGGCGACTCCGCTGTCGTTCCACATTCCGAAGCTGCCGGGTCTGGGAGACGTGGATTGGGGCAAATTCTTCTCGGCCTTGACGGACATAGGATATGACGGTGCGGCTTGTGTAGAAGTTGAGGACCGCTCATACGAAGGTTCTTTGCAGATGCGAAAGCGCTCCTTGATTCAAAGTCGCGAATATCTAAAGCAATTTCTGGCTTTATAGAGTGGAGAGTTTCTTGAACTTGGTTTGTCGTTGTCGAAGCTGGTATTGAGACTGGAGGCTGGAAGCCCGAGATTCGAGTTTCCGGGCCGAGCATCGATACGAGAATCGACAACTTTAAACGTAGGTAAATTTATCACAATAGAGTTGTCCGCTTATGAAAGAAATAAGAGATAAGATCCGGCGGTTTCTAAAAGACAATGGGATGTATTATGAAGATATCGACATGGAAGCGTGCTGCAATATCTTCATACAGGAAATGCAGGCAGGTCTTGCCGGTAAAGCCAGCTCACTGGCGATGATCCCCACATATATTGAGGTCGGCAGGGACATACCGGTTGGTAAACCTGTCATTGTTCTGGACGCCGGCGGTACGAACTTTCGCGTGGCAACGGTTTACTTTGGCATGCCCCTGCGTCTCCCGACGCAAGACGGGGCAGCGGGCGACCCCCGCCAGCCACAAGCGGGGGCTGTTATTGAGAACTTCGTTCAGAAACCTATGCCGGGACTGGACAAGGAGGCCGGTAAAGAAGAATTCTTTGAAACTATAGTCGAGTATATGAGTGACGTCGTGGATGTAAGCAGCAGCATTGGCTTTTGCTTTTCGTACCCGACTGAGATACTGCCGAGTAAGGACGGCAGATTGATTCGGTTCTGCAAGGAAGTAAAGGCTAAACAGGTCGAGGGCGAATTGATAGGTGAGAATCTGGTCACGGCCATCGAAGCAGCAGGTTACAAAGGCAGTAAGCGGGTCGTGATTCTCAATGATACGGTTGCTACTTTGCTGGCCGGAATATCTGCCAGCCGTGGCTCGATTGGCGGAGCCAAGTCGCGACAGGCTTTCCCAAACAGGGCTTTCGACAGTTACGTTGGATTCATTTTGGGTACCGGTTCCAATTGCTGTTACATAGAATCAAATCGCAACATCGCGAAGAAGAGCGATTTAGAACCCGACAGAGAACAGGTCATAAATGTGGAATCCGGTTCGTTCCAGAAAGCACCGAGAGGCAAAATCGACCTGATGTTGGATGAATCGACTCTTGATCCCGGCAGATACACATTTGAGAAGATGTTTTCAGGTGCCTATCTGGGAGCTCTTTGTCTGAAGACCCTCCAGGAAGCAGGCCGAGAGGGGCTTTTTTCAAAAGCCCTGACCGAGGAACTACTTGCCATAAAGGATTTGGAGACAAAAGATATAAACAGCTTTATGTACTATCCTGAAGGTGACAATCCTTTGGCTGTTAGCTGCAGCCGTGGGCACTGGGCTGGGCCATCCTGCGGAGAACAAGATAGTATCGCGGTATGGTATTTGCTCGACGCCCTTATAGAACGGGCGGCAAAATTGGTCGCCTTTTTGTTGTCTTCTGTTGTGCTTAAAACGGACAGGGGTAAGAATCCCTGCACCCCGGTTTGCATTACGGCCGAAGGTACGACGTTTTATGAGCTGAAGTCACTCAAGGCAAAGATTGATTATTATCTGAAAAGTTTTCTGGAGGAAACACGTAATCGATTCGTCGAAATAGTGAGTGCGAAAAATGCAACGTTAATCGGCGCCGCTATCGCAGGTCTAACGAATTGATAAGGAACATCTACTGTACCGTTCGGGATGCCCCTGCTTGTTGCTGGCAGGGGTTCCCGGGTCATAAAAATGTGTAACTATTATGAAGGAGGTCTGATTATGAAAACCTACTGCTACTTTCTGGTTGTATTGTTCGCGATGGCTCCTCTTGCCTGCACCTTGTCGGTTTACGCAGGCACAGGTGCTGAGCAAGCCGGTGAGCCCCGCCCATTGGACGGGCGGGGTGAGCCGATTTTCATTCCCGTCAAGATCGACGGCCCTGCTCACGAACCCGCCAATCACAGTTATTGGTTTGGTCCGTTTTGTGAATGCGCTTCGGTTCTGGATGTCGATGGTGACGGTGACCTCGATATTGCCTCCGGCCGGAACTGGTATGAGTCCCCAAATTGGGTCAAGCACGCGGACTATCGGGATGGTGCGGAGACTAACGGCCCGGAGACCGATGACAACAGCGAGTTTGCCATGGATGTCAACTTTGACGGGCGGATGGATATCGTCAGCTCGGGGTGGATGTTTTTGAAGGGCGCCTTTTGGTACGAGAATCCAGGCGACAACAATAAGGTTTGGAAATCTACAAGGATTCACATGGCTCTGAATATGGAAGGCGTAATCCACGGGGACATCGACGGCGACGGCGACGAGGATATCCTTTGCAATCACTGGTCCCTGGTGAAAGGCCAGGGTATGACATGGCTTGAGCACATCGACAAAGAGCCGTGGTTTGTAGAGCATGTCGTGGGCACACAGGGCGATGTACACGGAAACGGTTTAGGCGATATCAACGGCGACGGCAGAATCGATATTGTCACGCCGGTGGGCTGGTACGAGCAGCCGAGGCGCGCGACGGACACGCCGTGGAAGTTTCATGCCGACTACCGATTCGAGCCTGCCAAGGGCAGAGGAGGCGCTGCTTCGCACCCAATGCTGGTATACGATGTGGATGAGGATGGTCTAAATGATATTATCATCGGTTCTGCTCACGCATACGGCCTGGCTTGGCTGGAACAGACCGTTGACGGCAAGGGCAAGCGCACCTTCAAAACACATTGGGCCGAAACCGAATTTAGCCAGTTTCATACGATGGCGCTGGGCGATTTGAACGGCGACGGCAAGGCTGACCTGGTTACCGGTAAGCGCCTGTTCGCCCACCACGGCGACGACATCGGGGCCTTCGAGCCGTTGTACGCCTTCTGGTACGATATCAAAGGTGCCGAATTTGAACGGCATGTGCTTTCCTTCAATCATCTGCCGCATTACCCGGACGAGGAGGGAATCAATCCGCCGCCTAATTATGTGGTGAGCATTGGAATGAAGCTCAATATTGCGGATATGGATAAGGACGGGCGAAATGACGTGATCATTGCCGGAAAGGGCGGACTTTATGTGTTTTACAACCGCGGTTTCCCCACGACACCGCCCCGCGCCCACAAGCTGCCGCCGCGCGAGACGTATCCCACGTGGAGGACATGGCCGCAATATGACATTCTGTTTAATACCAGGGACTTTACCGGTTGGAAGGTGCCGGAAGGTGACAACGGGCATTGGAAGGTCATCAACGGCGTAATTGACTACGACGCAATGTCCGAGGCAAAAGGTAACAAGAGTCTCTGGACCGAAGAATCGTTCGGCGACTATGCCCTGCACGTCGAATGGCGATTCAAGCGCACCTC
>CAZLIO010000502.1:0-3480 GCA_964559025.1 uncultured Pirellulales bacterium
GCTGCCCCCCGTTTGGCCTGAAGATCTGCTGCCAATGATACGACGCAAAAACGCGCAAACTCCCGCATCGATTGTCGTGCTGGATGACGATCCCACCGGAACCCAGACGGTGCACGATGTGCCGGTACTGACAAATTTGAAGCTGAAGACGATCACTGACGAATTTGCAGATAAAACACAACTGTTTTATCTGCTGACCAATTCGAGGAGTCTTACGGAAGCGGCAGCGATTGATCTGGCTTTGGAGGTGGGTGCGACTATCTTGAAGGCCTCCCGTAAGACACATCGAGCGTTTGAGATTATCAGCCGAAGCGATTCGACCCTCCGTGGCCATTTTCCCGCGGAGGTCGATGCCCTCGCTGATGTCCTTGAAATGCAACAAGCCGTGTGCGTAATCATACCTTTCTTTCAGGAGGGAGGCAGATATACCATCAATGACATACATTATGTCAGCCAGGGACAGCAGCTTATCCCCGCCGCTGATACGGCCTTTGCCAAGGATGTGGTTTTCGGCTACCGCAACTCAGATCTCAAACGGTGGGTCGAGGAGAAAACGCAAGGCCGGATATCTGCTACATCGGTCCGGTCACTGTCTCTCGTGGAGATCCGGAAAGATGGGCCGGACAATATTGCCGAGAAGATGACCGGATGCAAGCCGGGAAGTGTCTGCGTCGTCAACGCCGCCGATTACCGGGACCTGGAAGTGGTAACGCTGGGCTTGCTCGGCGCCCGGCAGGAAGGACAACGTTTTCTGTTTCGAACCGCCGCTTCCTTTGTCCGTGTCCGAGCGGGGCTGACAACCCGACCGTTACTGACCGCTGATGAAATGAACAGCACAGGCAGTACAGGCGGCTTAGTAATCGTGGGTTCTCACGTCCCAAGGTCATCTCAACAACTGTCTCATGTGCTGCAGCACGGAAATGTGCAGAGCATCGAGCTCAACGTCGATAAAATCCTCTCGCCACAGAATCGCGATGAAGAAATTCGAAGGTCCGTTGAGTTTGTTGAGAACGCATTGTCCCAGGGACAGGAAGCTGTGGTTTATACGAGCCGAAAACTCATTACCGGAAAGGACAATGAGAGCTCATTGTCCATCGGCAGGCAGATTTCACAGGGACTTGTAGAGATTGTCAGCTCGATGGGCGTCCGGCCTCGCTACATCCTGGCCAAAGGTGGAATCACTTCCAGTGACATTGCAACGCAGGGCTTGGGGATTGTGCGGGCGCAGGTGCTCGGACAAATCCTGTCGGGTGTGCCGGTCTGGCGGAGCGGGCCCGAGAGTAAATTCCCGGACATGCCGTACGTAGTCTTTCCCGGGAACGTGGGGTCAACCGATGCAATCTCGGAAGTTGTTCAAGGCTTTAGAGAACCAAAAAGTCGATAGGGGATTGTGAGCGTTTTATGAAGACATCACGAAGTATTATGAGTCACCAGCGTTTTGTTCTTATTTCGATTCTCTTTTTCCACAGCGTTAACACCTACATGGATCGTGCGTGCATTGCCTCTGCTGCGGATTATATTATCAAAGATCTCTCCATCTCCAAAGAGATGCTGGGTCTGATTCTTGGTATTTTTGCGGTTGGGTACGCATTGTTTCAGGTTCCCTCCGGATGGATTGCCGACCGTTTTGGCCCGCGCAAAGCCCTGACTATCGTGGTGTCTGTCTGGAGCATATTTACGGCCCTTACCGGCGCGGCTCGAAGCGCCATACAAATGTTAGTGCTGCGGTTTTTATTTGGTGTGGGTGAAGCCGGGGCTTTCCCCGGTGCCGCGCAGGCCTTTTTCCGCTGGCTGCCTGTCAAGGAACGTGGCATTGCACACGGCATCAATTTCTCAGGCAGCCGTTTAGGCGCTGCACTTTCGCTCTTTTTAATGCCGTGGCTGATAAGTGTTATTGGATGGCGCTGGACATTTGTGGTTAACGGACTGATTGGCATTATCTGGGCAACCGTTTGGCTTATCTGGTTCCGTGATAACCCTAAAGATAATCGTAAAATTAATCAGGCGGAATTAGACTATATTGAAACCGGACGAGCCAGTGACTTTACTACATCAATAAAAGCCTCTTTTGCTGAGGTTTTTACATCCTTAAACATGTCGCTGGCGATGCTGCAATACTTTGCCAGTAATGTAACTTTCTTTATTAGTTTAACGTGGCTGCCTTCGTATATAAGAAGCCAATGGCCTGATGACCCACACGCCATTTATTATTCAGCAATTCCTCTTATTTTTGCTGCCTTTGCGAACTGGATTGCCGGTTCCATGGTGACCGGAATGTTTAATAAGGGCTACCATGTGGGCTCGAGACGTGTCACGGCAATTGTGGGCTTTTCCTTAGGCCTCGCCGGTTTGATTCTTGCAATACAGACCAAAAACCTGGATTTCCTGACCACGGACAAAGCCCAGCTTTATTGGTTCGTCTTCTGCTTCGCTCTTGCGACATTTGGGGTAGATATGACACTTAGCCCAAGCTGGGCCTTCTGTAACGATATTGGCGGCAGTAATTCAGGTGCTGTCTCGGGCTCTATGAATATGGTGGGCAATATCGGAGCGGCTTTAAGTGCCATTATGTTCCCGATCTTATTGAACGAAGAAACAGGAAGTGCCAATACCTTCTTTGTGCTGGCTGCGGGACTTAATTTTGTGGCTATTGCGACCTGGTGCTTCATGAATCCGAATCGGACTTCAGATAAAAAGCTTTCCCCAAAAGCCATTCGAACTCGGTTTATTGCCATGCTTACATCTCTGGTCCTTTTGACTCTTGGGACTATCGGCTATAACATCTATAAATCAACTCGCAAGAAACCGGCGCCTGTGGTAGAAACTAATGATGTTGGTGATGACAATCACATAACAACCGAAGAAGATCAATGAGTAACGTACTTCGAAAGGAACATAAATTCTCAGAGAGGTTTTTATCAAGCTCTGCCGAGCTGAACCTGTTGGCCATCGGAGCTTGGATGCTCATTCGAGAACAAGAGTCATTGGAGAAATACTAATGAGTACTTTCAAAGCTGTAGCGGTTGGAGCGGGGTATTTCAGTTACTTTCAGTATGAGGCCTGGCAACGAATTCCGGAAGTGGCGATTACCGCTTTCTGCAACCGCAACACAGAGCGTGCAAAACTAATCATGGAGAAGTACGGGATTGTGCAGCACTACACGGACTACCGCGAAATGTTGGAGAACGAAAAACCTGATTTTGTGGACATTATCACGCCGCCGCCGACGCATTTGGAAATGTGCAAAGTGGCGGCGGATTTGGGAATTCATGTGATTTGTCAAAAGCCCCTGGCTCCTGCCTTCGATGAGGCAAAGCAGATCGTGGAATACACAGGCCAGGCCGGGATTCGGTTTATGGTTCACGAGAACTGGCGTTTCCAGCCGTGGTATCGCCAAATCAGGAAGTTGCTCGATAGCGGTGCCGTAGGCAATAAGATTCACTCGGTGTATTTCCGCTCACGCATGGGCGATGGCTGGGG
>CAZLIO010000503.1:0-3476 GCA_964559025.1 uncultured Pirellulales bacterium
GCTCCAGACATCGCCTTTCCACGGACTGTTCGGCTCGGTGTCATTGACCTCATCGATTCGCCAGTAGTAAGTTGTGCCCGGAACAAGGCCATCCGGATAAGCAAATCCGGGAAAACCAACAACGATAAACGTTCCAGCCTGGTTACCCACGAACGTTCCCTCTGCGCCGTCGTTGACTTCGTCGAAATTTTCACCCAGATATACATCGTGCGAGACTGCAAAAGCTCCCGCCACCCAGCTAAGGTTCGCCCATGTATCCTCAAGCATAGCGCCATCAACGGGTTCAGGGCCAAAGGCGTACGGCCACGGCTTACCTTCCATAGCGGCAAGAATTTCGACCTCCGACAGAACGTGGTCGTACACGAGCAGGTCATCAATGGTACAGGCGAGCCACCAGTTTCTGTTTCTGTTCACACCTATAGCAAACTGGTTGAAGACAACGTCGGTGTCAACGAGAGTATTGCTGCCGGCCCAATTGCCATTGTAGTAGAGGTTCATAGACGTACCCTCTGCGGTTAATGCGAGATGTACCCAGTCCGTGGTAACAGGGCCGAATGAAAATTGATTTCCGGAATTAGGGTTAATCCTGTAATTTCCCGGATTTCCACCATCCACATCAACCTGGAAACCGTCGGTGTTCGGGAAATAGCTCGTAAATGCACCACAGTAGTTGGGTTGCCCCAGGGTATCAGCCTTGACCCATAAGGCGACACTGAAAGTCGCAAAGTTCTGTGCCTGGTCCAGGGAGTATACAACAAAGTCATCGACACCATCGAATTGCAGCGCACTTCCGCCGCCATGACCCTCTACCCACTGCGGCTCGCCACTGAATGTACCATCATTGCCATTGCCGGATGTGTCAAAGGCAGTAGTGCCGGAACCCTCTTCGAGTGCCCAGTGAACCAGCAGGTCCGCTGAAGCATTGCCGGCTATGCTCAGCACTAAAACAAAAGAAACTAAATAAACCAATTTTTTAGACATAATTGTCCTCCTTCAAAAAAGTAAAAAAATAACCGTGCTTTGGCCACACACCAAAATCCCGACCTCTCGGGATTGCTCTCAACAAACATCAACAACCACACCTTTATCAAAAGGCGTTTCCTTCACAGAATACACCACTATCCTCAACGTCATCGTGAGCACCTGACCTGATTCTCAGGAAGTATGCATAAAAATAGACCAACAATGTCATTGCGAAGGAGCCGCAGGCGACTGTGGCAATCTCAAACCTCGCAATACGAAAACCGTTTATTTTCTTAGGAGTCCGCCTCTAAGCGGACTCGCTATCTCAGTCTTGTAGAACCTGGTATTAACCAGGCAATCATTTCCCGGCTAAATCTTGGCTTACGGTGCCGGCTCTGCCGGTCGATACAACCGAATATCGTCAAAGTACATCGTACCTGAACCACCGGGCTGCGGGTTCTTCTTGTCGCCGAAACCAAGGGCTATCGTATTGACATTGGCCAGGTTCACGCCTTGGTCTGCAAATCCGCCTGGGGCGGACAGGTTAATAGTCCATTCTGTCCACTCACCTATCTGCGCTGCATTCGGATTATCATGAGTGACCACCGCGCTGCCGTTAAGAGCAACATACATCGGCTCAGGGTCGTTGGTGAGCATAGCTGTACCGATGGCTTCGTGAGACCAAATCATCGGAGTAACTGTGCCGCTGGTCTTGACATTGGAGAATTCAGCCGTGCATGTCACACCGGCGCTATGGCTGGTAAGTGCCAGACCTATATAGACATTCGGACTCATTGAGATAAGCCGCGGCGTAGCGTCCTGTATCGGCTGCCAGCTGACACCATCAGCCGAATGGTAACCCGTAAAGTTACCAGCAGCGTCACGCTCTAATTTCACCCAGTACGGCGCGGTAATACCGGTCTGGTTCGTGCTGAAACTGCTGGCGCCGGTTGTAATACGACCCTCGAAGGCAACGCCGTTACCGGGCGTAATACAAACAAATGAATGTTTCGAGCCCGGCTCCAGCGTTTCACGAATCATTACGCCTGCCTTGGCCCAGCCGTCCGTGTTCTCTACACTTTCAACCTTGGCTACAATCGTGCCGGCACCGGACAGCTGCTTGAAGGCGTAGCGGAACTCATCCGCAACATCCGATATATCGGTACCGGAAGCGCTAATCCTGTATGTCCCCGCCGGCTCCTCTATGAAGCCTGCAGGATTGCCTCTGAACCACAGAGACAGTACTCCTACACCATTCTCGGTCCAATCGCGAGGATAACTTAATGTCATCTCCGCCTCCGAATAGTTGAAGAAACTGTTGTCATAGGTGAACGGCATCGATCGGTTGCCTCCGTGAACTATTGTCTCTTCGGTATAAGAAGGAGTGTCGTCCCAGCCCACGGCTGAGCCGGTCCCGTTACCGCCAGAGTAGGGTTCAGTGCCAGGCGTGCCATAACCAAGGCCGTCGTTCCATGCGTACCATATCTGGTTTTCGCCGGTGTCATAGTCCTCGAAATCATCCACGACCAGAAAGTCCGCTGTGGTGAAACCCCAGACATTACCTACCCACGGACTCTCGGCGTGAATGTCGTTGATCTCATCTACTCGCCAGTAGTAGGTGGTGTCCCAATCAAGCGTTACAGGCGAAAAGCCAACCGCAGCCTGTCGGCCTTGATAGATGCCCGCCGTGCCAACGTCTGCAATTGCAACAGCATCTGCATCTTTACCGAAATAAACGTCGTGCTCTGTCGCATGTTCACCAGCTATCCATTTGAGGACAAGTATCTGCCTCACATCGACGGCTTCACTCGCCGGCCTGGGTGCACCCGCCCGGACCGGTGGCCAGAACGCCGCAGCCGGGATAATCCCCTTGGGCTGATGTTCACTTTCCCACAGAAGCTGTGCCGTAGCGCCGGCGTCATCGTTATACGACCACATCTCAATCGCGCACCGCTGACCGGCCTGAAGCTCGATGGGGGCCGTTCGGTACTCGTTCAGTCGGAAGACGTCCCATCTATCAATCACCAGCTGGTCGTTAATCCACAGCCTCACACTGTCCTCGGTGACCCCATAGAACCGATAGGCCTCCGAGAACGCAATCTCCACCTCACCTCGCCAGCGCACCGAGAAGTTATCGGCATTGACCGCATTAGGCTCGGGCGAGTCCGCCCAGCTGAAGTCCACGCCCGGATCGATTCGGGTCAGCACAGGCTCACCGCTGAGGGTCGTATTATTGAAGTACTCACCCTTGAGGCCGCCGCCGGGGGCTGTCGTCGTGAAGCTCCAAACGTCGCCTCTATACGTTGCGGCGCCATCAAACTCATCAACCCGCCAGTAGTAAGTCTTCTCCAATTCAAGCGGCCCGGGATCATACGCTGTACCTGCCTGGGCCGCACCGCCCGCGGCATTGTTCACATCGTCAAAATTCTCACCAAAATATACGTAGTTTAATTTGGTGCCGAATGCAGGCATCCAGCCAAGGGTCAGCTCCGGGTCTAAAAATCTCGCGCCAT
>CAZLIO010000504.1:0-3473 GCA_964559025.1 uncultured Pirellulales bacterium
GATAAATACTTAGCCAGCCTTTGTCGGTGCGAATCGGCGGAGCGCCGGGGCCGATTTTCGTCGCGTCCCAGTGGTAAGGTACGGGTTTCATTACTAATTTTGAATCGCCCCAGTGCCGCAAATCAGGCGAAAAACTAATCCAGATTGACCAGGGACTGATGTCCGAATTGGGTCTGTCTAATCTGACGTATCTGCCGTTGATTTTTTCCGGGAAAAGCACAGTATTTCTGTAATCGGCCTGCGTAATAAAGGCCACTCTTTCGACCGATTTAAAATCGGTTGTTTTAGCCAAGCCGGTGCGAACTCCATCTGCCGAATATGCGCTGTATGTTATGTAATAGGCTCCTTCCAGAAATGTAATGCGCGGGTCTTCAACACCGAACTCCTCGTAATCACAAAAGGCCGGTTCTTTACTCGGTGTCATAAAAGGCTCCGGGCCTGCCTTAAAATTGAAACCGTCTTCACTTTCTGCTATCCCGATTATGGACCTGCCGGTATCGAGATGTGAGCGAAACAGCATTATGTATCGGCCGTCAAATTTCGTAACGCCCGCATTGTGGACCGTCTGAACCGGATAAGGGATATCGTCCTTTGTCAGGATGGGATTATTTTCATAACGAGTTATCAGCTTCTCTCTCATTTTTCAAGTTCCTATGCAAATGCATATATAGAAAAATCCAAATTTTACCGTGTCAGGATGTATTTGGCCAAGTCGGCAATTTCTTTTTCGCTGAGGTTCAAGGTCTCGCCGTGCCGGTCGTCTTTATTGAACTTTGTCAACACTTCCTTGATTGTCACTGCCCTTCCGTCATGAAGATATGGGGCCGTTCGCCATACTTCCACGAGCGTAGGCGTGTCAAACTCCTTATAGTCTTCTTCGTCCGTGCTCGTGCCGACGTCGTATTTACCCATATTGGTATAAAGCTGCCCCGAATGACACAGCGCGCAGCCCGCTTTCTTGAAGAGCTTTTCGCCGTTCTTAGCTGCCTTGCTCAGCTTGCCGCCGACAAGATACGGGCTGGCAACAGGCGTAAGAGACTTCAGGTACTCATCTATATACTGTGCTTTCCCCTCAGTAGCCTCGGCAAACTGGATGTATTGAAGGCCGCTGCGGACTGCAGCTTCGGCATTTGCACGAACGCCGGTAATCATTGCAGGCGGAGTCTTATGTGCCAGGAGCAGACTCTTGGTATTCTTCGGATTAGCTACTCCATCGTTTAGCAGGTCCCAGTTCAGCGCGCTTGCACGTCCGTCGCCGGTATGGCAGCTCGTGCAGCTATTCCACTTCTGGAAGGAAAGCGAAGAATCGTTAAAGAGGGCCTCGCCTTTGCGAACCGCTGTCACGTCTCTAACTTTACCGAGCGGTATCGTTTTGGCTCCGGGCTGGGTATCGGGGCTGATATCGACCACGCCGATACTGTCTGTGAAATACTCTGCTATATACACCTTCGTGCCGATGACAGCGAGGCCGCGGGGCCCGATACCGGCCAGTTTCAATCTGCGGCGAATGCCCACCAGGAATGTAAGGTCGTTCGGCACATCATCTGCAGAATACGAGGCATCAAAGAGCTTCCTGCCGGCTCTTGAATGGATTTCAGACCTGAAGCTTCTGGCCGTTCGGGCCCCGAGCAGCCGCGAATGGAGCCCTTCGCGTTCAATTACGCTTAGCTCGTATGTGCCGGCATGGGTTATCAGGATGTTCTTGCCGTCGGCCGTACAGGTAACGCCATACGGATTGGCCGCACCGAGGTCAACGTCATCAACAAGAACTGTATTGACGAACTTGCGCCCCGGCACATCGATGATGGTCATCGCATTGGTGTTTATCCAGCCCTTTTCGAGGTATGTCACCGGAAACTGATAACGGGCAAGCAAATGCGTAACATAAGCGTTCCTGCCGTCCGGCGAGATAGTTATCCCGCGAACATTCGTGCTGCCGTTGGGAAGTTCGATATTCTCGGAAACCATCTTCGCAGCCGTATCAACGACCGAGACAACCGAAGCAACATAATCGGCGTTGGCGGCGCCGGCGGGAAGATGATTCGCAACAAACAGAAATTTGCCGTCCGATGTAAGCGCGGCAGCAACGGGTTCACGCGCCACAGTAATCGTAGCGACCTGTTTTTTCAACCCAAGCTCGATGACACTGATGTTGTTGTCGAACTGATTGCAGACATAAAGCGTCTTACCGTCCGGGCTTCCAACAACCGCAACAGGCGTATGGCCCACGGCGATACTGTCAGCCACCCTGCCGCTGCGAACGTCAATGACCTGCAATTTACCTGCAGCTACCGCAGAGGTCACATAAAGCCTGCTCCCATCGGCAGAAATCGCAAGACCAACAGGATTCTCCGCAACGGATATCGCTTTGGTAACTTTGCCGGAAGCGATATCAAAAACCGCAACCTGGCCGGCAGTGGCCTCGGCAACATAAAGCACCTTCCCATCGCCACCGGCAACAACGGAAATCGGAGATAGATAATCTCCCGTCTTTGCGAGACCCTTCTCACCCAAAAGAACAATTACCGTCAGCAGCACACACACCGGCATTGAACATTTTACAAGGTACTTTCTCATTGTATCGCATAGACAATTGTTTCAATTTTTTCCTTCTCTGCGGAATATTTCCTCATAGACTTTTTCGTAGCCCTCCGCCATCTTATCGATAGTGAAATTCTCTTCCACGCGCTGCCGGCACTTTTTGCGGTCTATCTGCCCGATTTTGCCGACGGCTTCCACCGCCTCATCGACATCATTAACCAGAAAGCCGGTCTGCTTATCCGCGATGACCTCGCGGCAGGAACCTAAATCCATCGCAATCACCGGCACGCCGGCAGCCATAGATTCTGCCATTACCAGGCCGAACCGCTCGGGAATAAGATTAAGATGAATAACCGCGTATGATTCTTTAAGAAGCGCATCACGCTGCACAGGATTAACTGGGCCAATGTATTGAATTGAAGAATTGTTTAAATGCGGCTTGAGGAGTTTATCGAAGTAGGCCTGGTCCTGAATTATGCCTGCTATTATCAAATCCATGCCGCATTTTTTTGCAACTTCAATGGCAAGATGTGTCCCCTTATCGTTGTGTATTCGTCCATAATGGACGAGCTTGTCCCCCGGCGTCTCCCTAAAGGTAAGGTTGGAAAGGTCAATCCCATTGTAAACGGTGGCAAGATAAGGCAATCCGGGGTCCCTGTCGGAGTCACTTATGGAAACATAGTATGTGTCTTTATGGTCGTGATAAACCCGCAGTATATCCTGGTCGGAAAAACCGTGTATGGTCGTCAGCATTGGCGTCTTTATAAACGGAAGGTAGGTCAGGGGTAAATAATCAAAATTGTTATGAATTAGGTCGAACTCGTCGGCTCGTTGCATAACCTTGGAAATATGCAGACATGTGGACACCAATGGAATTTGTGATTTATCTTCTTCGTAACCTCTTTCAATGAAGCCTACGAGTTTTGCATTTG
>CAZLIO010000505.1:0-3467 GCA_964559025.1 uncultured Pirellulales bacterium
CTCGAAGAGTGCAAAAAACACTTGACCACGGAGCTGCTGCCTTTCTGGCTGGACCGCTGTAAGGACGATGAGAACGGCGGCTTTATTACGCACTTCGATAAGGACGGCAACGATACCGGCGAGGATGAGAAATCGTTAATCGCTCAGAGCCGTACTGTTTATACGATGTCCTCGGCTCATCGGGCGGGCTACGGGGACGGTAAATGTGCCGAGTACGCCAGGCACGGTGTCGATTTTCTTATCGGCAAGATGTGGGACACCGAATACGGCGGGTTCTTCTGGACGATGGACCGTAAGGGCAGCGTCGCAATCGATAAGAAGATTATTTATGGATTCAGCTTCGCGATTTATTCTCTCATCGAATATACCTTGGCAACAGGTGACTCGAGGGGTTTGGAATACGCTGAGAAGGTTTTCGACCTTATGCAGAAGTACTGTGCCGACACGATGTACGGCGGATATTTTGAAATGTTCGAGAGGAACTGGGACCTGTGCGGGCCGGGCAGTGGCGGCGGTGACAGAAAGACCCTCGACGCTCATATGCACCTGATGGAGGCGTTTACCACGTTATATGAATGCAGCGGCCTGAGCGTACACCGCCGAAAACTGTTGGAAGATATAGATATTTTGATAAAAAGAATCCTGCACCCGAAATATGCGACCGGAATACCGCAGTTCACGCCTGACTGGCAGATAGCACCGCAGATAAAGTTTGATATTATTTGGGGCTGGGATCGCTTTGCCGAGGGCGGAGAAAAGCCCCACGCCGGAGACAATACCTCAGCAGGCCACAACGTGGAATTTGCCTGGCTGCTCGCTCACGCGACAGACATTATGGGTTCGGGCTTTGAAGAATATAAGGACATTATCAAGAAGGCGATGGACCACGGAATGAAAAACGGTATTGATGAAAAATACGGCGGTGTTTATATTGAGGGCCCGCACGCCGGTGGTGTTTACGACAGGGAAAAGGAGTTCTGGCAGCAGGCAGAGGTTATGATTGGGATGTTGGAGGGGGCCCTGCGGTTCGGGCCTGAAAAATACTGGCCGGCCTACGTAAACGTGCACCGTTTTGTCTTCGACAAGATGATAAATCATCCGGTCGGCGAGTGGTGGCCGCTGCTTACCAGAGAGGGCAAACCCATCTGGACGCATATGAGCCATTCCTGGAAGGTGAACTATCATACGGTCCGTTGTATGGTACAATCTATAAATCGGCTTGAAAAGCTGCTCGAAAAGCTTCAATAACAGATGTTCACATATGCAATACGATGGCAAATATAACGTCTTTGATTCCCGCAAAATCGATACGTATCCATTGAGTACGCGCAGCAATAAGGTTACGCTCGATGACCTTGTCCGGCCGATGGACATCGAGAAAATTACTATTGATTTACCGGAAAAGACCAAAGGCGATATCGAGACTATTGCCCTGGCGATAGTTTCGTCTCGAAAGGCCGACAAGCCTGTTGTCCTTTTTACAGGTGCTCATTTAATCAAAAACGGCCTTGGCCCTTTGCTTGCCGACCTTGTGAGGCACGGTCTCGTAACTTTAGTTGCCGGGAGCTGCGCTACGGCCATCCACGATTTCGAGCTGGCCCTGATAGGCCAAACCAGTGAAAATGTCCCCGATGCCCTGGGCAAAGGCAGATTCGGAATGGCTTACGAGTTTGCATACATTAATTACGCCTTGTCCGTCGGCAATAAGTACAAGCTGGGCTGTGGGGAGTCACTGGGCAGAATGATGTGTGATGAAGATTTTCGTAAAGAGGTCCTTGCCCTGACTGGAAAAGTCAATTCAGCACTGAGTTTTATTTATCCACTGGCCAGTGTCCTTAGCGCATGCTATGAAAATGAAGTTCCCTTTACGGTTCATGTCGGAATAGGCACGGATGTGACCGACCAGCATCCGTCCTTTGACGGCGAGGCCAAGGGCGGCTGTTCCGGCCGGGATTTCCTCATCTACACAAATGAAATAAGCAAGTTGACAGAGGGCGGAGTATTACTCAACATCGGAAGTGCCGTGACCGGCCCGGAAGTTCTGCTCAAAGCCGTTTCAATGGCTGCCAATACGGGCAACGTCCCGAATAATATCATTACCGCCGACTTTGACCTCCGCGACCAGCAGCCCGGGGCGATGAGCGATGAATCTTCAGAAGGTTATTATTTCCGCGACCAAAAAAGTGTTGTAACCAGAATCCCCCGGGTATTTAACGGAAAAGGATTTTATATACAGGGCAACCAAAAACAGACGTTTCCATTGCTTTATAAAAAGATTATAGAAGGGCTGTAACTAAAAGGTATTTGAAGATGAAAGAAGAGCGCATCAAGGAAATCCTGACTCGGATTAAGAAGGTAAAAATTGCGGTGTACGGCGATTTCTGTATTGATGCTTATTGGCTGCTCGATGCTCAGGGCTCGGAAGTATCGGTTGAAACCGGCCTGCAGGCCCGGGCGGTCGGCAAACATTACTATTCGTTAGGCGGGGCGTCAAGCGTTGTTGCCAATCTTGCCGCCCTTGAGCCGGCATCCATTCAGGTCATTGGTGTTGTTGGGGATGACATCTTCGGCAGGGAGCTGGCACGCCAGTTCCACGAGCTTAATGTCGTTACAACGTATCTGGTTGTTCAAAAGGAAAATTTCGATACCGTAACCTTCGGCAAGCCATACCTTGAGGGCAGCGAACAGCCGCGAATTGACTTTGGCTTTTTCAACAAGCGAACCGAGGCAACCGACAAGGCCCTCCTGGACGGCATCGCCGGCGCGCTACTGAGAGCAGATGCTCTTATCGTAAACCAGCAGGTCCCTGGTTCCATCACAAACGAATCTTTCATAGACCGGGCCAACGCCCTTTTTGAAAAATTTACGGACAAAATAGTGCTGCTCGATTCCAGGCACTACGGGCACAAGTTCAAAAACATCTATCGTAAAACAAATGATTTGGAGGCGGCCCACCTGAACAACGTTGATGTCAAATTGGGTGATGTTCTGACTTTGGCCGATGTGAAGAAATACGCTATGAACCTTTATCAGCAATTCAGCAAACCCGTATTTCTCACCCGCGGCCCGCGCGGCATTATAACTGTTGATTCCGATGGTCTCCACGAGGTCCCGGGCATTCAATTGCTGAAAAAGCTCGATATTGTCGGGGCCGGAGACACGGTAACGAGCGCGTTGGCTTTATGTCTGGGCCCGGGCATACCGCCCGCCGAAGCGGCCGAGTTCGCTAATTTTGCCGCTGCTGTTACTGTTCAGAAGTTGTTCCAGACCGGTACCGCCTCAGGCCCGGAAATCCTCGCGGTCGGCAGAGATGCTGATTATATCTATCAGCCGGAGCTCGCTTCCGACCGGCGAGGCGCTTGCTATTTCAACGATACTGAAATAGAGCTATGCTACGAATCAATACCATTTGGCCGGATAAAGCACGCTGTCTTTGATAATGACGGGACCATAAGCACCTTAAGGCA
>CAZLIO010000506.1:0-3467 GCA_964559025.1 uncultured Pirellulales bacterium
GGTTGTGGCAAATCACATGACCCCGGCCGTACACGTTGACGCCGGTATGGCCGGGACTCATATAGGTTTTCGGCGGCCGCGGGTACCAGGTTGGGTTGATGCCGACGATATCATTATCGGCGATGTACCAGTTCCTCGAATTCTCACAACCGGTGTTGATGCCGTACACCACGTCGTGAATCTTGCATTGGCGGACGACGAGGCCCTCAGAGCCGCCGGGCTTTGAGGCGTAGATAGCCATCTGGGCGTTGCGGAAGGTAAGTCTCTCGAAGTGCAGGTGATTTGTTCCGTTGAGCGTTACTATCCGTGACTTGCTGCCGACGCCCTCGCCTTCGAGGATCGCCTCGCCATCGGTTGGGCCGCGGAAAACGATTGGTTTTCCGGGCATTCCGGACTTTTTCAGCTCGAACGGCCCCCTGTAGAGACCCGCCCGAAGTAGAATCACATCGCCGGGTTTCGCTTTTTTGAAGGCCGCCATGAGCCCCTTCTCAGGAGTAGCCTCTATTGTGTCCCCCCCGTTGAACGCCCTCGGTTCCGCCCGCGTTGTCACGCTGACAATCTTCGGCTCTGCCGGCGCGCCGCCGTCGGGGTCGGACATGGTGAATCGGACTTCATAAGTCGTCGCCGGTTCCAGAAAAAGCACGCTTCCGGCGAACAGATTGCCTGTGCGGTACGGCCCGTACACCTGGTCCACCACCTCGTGATGAACCCGCAGCATTGGCAGCCCGTTTTTCCACTCCGCCTCCGGCTTCTTCCTGAACGCGACATTGACCGACGCGTTCCGATTGCTATCGCCCTCGATGTACCACCGGAAGCCCAGGTTCTCGATTGTAGGAGGGTCAACGATGAAGCGCTTCGGCACAATCTCGTCCATTTCGGGGCCAACCGGAAAGCCGACAAGTGGTTTCGGCTGCCGTCGCGCCAGAGCGGAAATGGTCAGCACCATCAGCACCAGAACGACCGCCGACGTCAGGAACTTCCCAAAACTTCTCTGTGTCTCTTTCATATCCGGCATTAGTAATGTTTTAATAATCATCCCAATCATTATGTCACCCTTTCGGTTTGCCTGTGATAGTAACAATGATTGATACACTTAGCAATCTGTTTCTTATTCTTCAACTGCCTTCTCTATACGGATAGATTAACATAAGTTATTGACTTTTCCATTCTTCTGTGTTATTTTCTATCCCTGCCCCGTGAGATAGCAAGGCGTTATCTAACCGGGGACTAAAGGCGTGAGGCACAACTGCGGATTTCTCTTAAAAATGCCGGCTCTGCCGGACTCGTACCGCTAAAGACTAAAGATTTAGCCCGTTAGAAGTAAGTTGCCGAAGGCACTTGTCCACTTTCTAACTGGGCCGAGATACGAAAGGCTCTCAATAAAAGGGAGAAATAAGTATGGTTTCCCTAATGGCACTAAGTTAAGGGAATCGTGGTTGAAAGAGCAGTTTGTTTGCCAGCTAAATTGGCGAAATTTCCAACGAAACAGCATTCTGAGTTAGCCTCCAAGGCTACCAAATATGCTTAACTTAGTGCCATTATATGGTTTCCCCATATTTCCTCAATGGAGAAAATAACATGCCGCTTAACGTAACGCTATTTGCACCTGTCACCCATTTGATTATGTAGCGACGAGGGGCAATAGGCAGGAGACCGATTCGCCATGAACAACGGTAATGAAAGTCAATTCCTTAGCCAACTAAGCATCGCCCCGACTAACAAGGATCTCTTTGGGCGTGAGGCGACGCTGCCGGATCTAATCGATCTCCTGAAGAAGTACCCCGTCACCGAGTGGATGAGTTTCCTTGCCCGAATACAGAATATGCTTGCCTCCGACAAGGTCGGTGATGCGGAACGGATGCAGCGCGTGCTTTGCGGCACGGTCAGCCGCGCAGTTCGTCAAAAGCTGAAGGAGTTCGAACAACGACTCGCCCCGGGACAGAAGATGGCATTGTATTATGAGCGTCAAATGAGCACCTTGCAGCAGCTTGCTGTGCTTCATGCACCGGAAATAGGAACTGCCACACTCGACAACGAGGAAGGGCGACATGACCTAAGCATGGCCTTATTGATGACGATGGACAGCATGGTAGCAGACCGTCCATCGTCCAGCACCATCGAATCGCTTATCCATGACCAGATTCGAATGTCCACGACTCCAGCGCCGATGTATGCGGCGCGGGCGTTTCACTTCTACGAACTCGATCAGGATCAACGAAGTCAGGAGGTGTCCAAGTACCTTGAACTATTCGAGACAGCGACCGGCGTAAGTGCAGTCGATTGCATCCTGGGAGGGCTCGATATCATCGTTCGCGAGGAAACACGATCACTCGACGAGATTGCAAACGACTGGCATACAGTTCCTCGCTTGAACGAACACGAGAACCCAAAGGAAGCAGAGATTCTAGCCGCCTACAAGGCAGTTCGCATGAAACCACTTGCCGACTTACGAACCCTAATCCGCGAACGCGAGAAAGATCGACCGGTACGTGACTGGAATCTCGTCGCCTTATCGCAGGCTCCGATTTGCGATCTTAGCGACATGGGAGCGTTCGTATTGAACCACACGGCGCTAGGGCGAAGTCTTTTCGACAGCGTTCGACACGCGATTTTGACCGCTGCTTTGGACAAACGTCTGACGGAACCTTATACAAATGAGCAGGCTATTGGGAAACTTTACGGGAAGATCTTTGAGTCATACGTCTTTTCTGCGTTCAAATCCGCCTGTCCTGAGCGGGTGTGGTCCATCCCAGAGGACAATCGCGAGAAGCGTGCTGACTTTCTGATTTGGTTCCCCGACAAAGTGATCATTGTTGAGGCTAAGGGCACTCATTTCGTCGGACTCGATCACGCATCGTTTCTATCGATTGACGAACGGCTAAAGGAACTGGAAAAGATTGGCATACCTAATGCTATCAATCAACTTGAATCTACCGTTCGTGCACTCCGCAGGCGAGACATATTATCACCTTCAATGCCATCATACGACTGGACTGTAACGCCAATCGTCCCGGTCATCGTGACCGAGGAACAGATTCCACAGGTGCCGGGATGTTGGGATGCATTCTACGGTCCGTTTTGTGCCAAACTTAACGAACTGACTGCCGCCGGGCCTCTCGCCAAGCTTCGTCTATTGACCATCCGCGACGTGGAGAGACTTCCCGATATGCGGGCCCCACATGACTTGGCAACAATTTTCATTCGTTGGGGGGCAGATCCGAGCCTAATGGAGTTGACTTGGGGTAGCTTCTTGTCAAAGCAGGGTGTCAGCTTTCAGTGTTCTTTCATCCCAGGCAGATTCCGCGAGATGATAAAGTATCTTGCTCGACGTCTTGGTCTGGACGAAACGCGGCTTGTGTCGTAAATGGGGACAGCGAGGCTGTTGAAAAAGCAGCCCGTTGCCCGTTCTATAATAGGGACGGACCCTATTATTGGTACCGTTTCGTTCTCATAAAATGGAGTAGCGT
>CAZLIO010000507.1:0-3449 GCA_964559025.1 uncultured Pirellulales bacterium
GCAGTTACAATACCAATGACGAGAGGCACTGGGCAACAGCGCTGCGTCACTACTACCACCACGATCGGCAGATCACACTGTGTCCGTTGGCCACGAAGCCCTACGACGAAGGCGGTGTAGTTCCGTATGGGGCCTATCGCGGACCGGACGATGTTCTGCTCAGCTACGGTCTCAACGGTTGGGTCTACAATGCCAGGGAGTCTGACGAAGCATTCGCCCGCCCGGTCGAGAACTTCTGGCGAGAACTCAACAACAAGGGCGCGGGAAATATACCGCTCTTCCTTGATTGCCTTCATGCCGAGGGTCGTCCTTTCGAAAACGACGAGCCGCCGGCGTTTGATGGGGAGATGGTTAGCTTCAACATAAGCTCGAACATGAAGCGATTTTGCTTGAATAGGCACCATGGCGCTGTGAACTGCCTGTTCATGGACGCGTCGATTTCGAAGTTCGGACTTAAGCGTCTATGGTACCTGAAATGGCACCGGAATTTCAACACGGATGGCCCGTGGACCAAGGCTGGTGGGGTCACGGCCGAAGACTGGCCGGAATGGATGAGAGGACTCAAAGACTGATTATAAGCAGAACAAAAACCGTATGAAAGGCCTGGAGCTCGAAAGGAGGTGATCAGATTACTTGACAAGACGTTGCTGTGTATGTTTGGTCTCAAGTTGTCTGAAATCTAAATCTAAGAGGAGGATTTATTATGTTTACGAGAGTGACATTTTCTATTTCGTTTGTTCTGGCGCTGGGTCTTGGCGCGGGCGTCGGCAATGCAGGTTCACTGGTGGGCTACTGGTCTTTTGATGAAGGCCAGGGTACGGTTGTCCATGATCAAAGCGGCAGTGGAAATGACGGCACTATCAATGGTTCTCCATTGTGGATCGAAGGGCCCTTTGGAAAGGCGTTGCAGCTCAATGGTATAAGTGATTATGTCGATTGCGGTAATGCTGAAAGCCTCAATATTACCGACAAACTGACCCTCTCAGCGTGGGTCAAGACGGTCGATGCCGGAGACCCTACCGGAGGGCAAATGGGAGGCCAGAACCATTATATATCCAAGGACAATAGCTATCAGTTCAAGCACAGAACCAATCTGTTGATATTCGCCATTTGGGACGGAGGCCCATACGCAACACGCATATCGATAGATAACTCGTTCAACGGCGAATGGCACCATGTCGTTGGCACTTATGACGGCAGTGTGCTCAAAACATATGTGGATGGGAAACTGGAAGGTGAGGCATCACATGTTGGAAGCATAGATCTCAATGGGCGTAATGTGAATATTGGGAAGAATCCCGCAAATGAGGATCAGTACCTCAACGGAGGGATCGACGAAGTCATGATTTATGCTCGCGATCTTTCCGAATCACATGTGCAGGATTTGTTCATGGGCAACACTTCTTTGTTTCTCAAAGCAGAAAAACCTCAACCTGAGGATGGTGCCATTGTTGAGGACACGTGGGCAAACCTTTCTTGGATGCCGGGAGCTTCTGCGGTCTCGCACGATGTGTATTTGGGTGATAATTTTAACGACGTAAACGGCGGTGCCGAGGGAACGTTTGTGGGCAATCAGACCACAACGTTTCTTGTTGTTGGCTTCCCCGGATTTCCCTATCCGGACGGTCTTGTTCACGGTACAACCTACTACTGGCGAATTAATGAAATCCACGCAGATGGGACAGCTATTGTCGGCAATGTGTGGAGCTTCACTGCCGCCATGCTCGAAGCCTATGATCCCAGACCTCGTGACGGAGCAAAATGGATTGATCCAAATGGTGTGGAACTTTCCTGGGAGGTTGGTATAGATGCTGCAACGCACGATATTTACTTTAGCACCGACAAAGCGGCTGTCGAAGCCGGCGATTCAAGTGTATTCATCGGGAATACAGTGTGGAATACACATGCACCTGGTACGCTCGACAAAGAAACCACCTATTATTGGCGCATCAATGAGCATACCACAACGCAGGCTTTGAACAAGGGCAAAATCTGGACATTTACCACTTCAGGCGGACCGAGTGACGGTGCCAAAGCTGAATACTTTGGCAACCCGGATCTGAGCGGCCAGCCCGCAATCGTCCGCACCGAATCCGAAATCGACTTCTCGTGGCCTGATGGGGATGTTGAAGGTCTGAACTCACCCGCCGAGGGAATCCCAACCAGCGAATACTCCGCCAGGTGGTCCGCGGAACTTCATGTGGCCTGCAGTGGGGTGTATCGCTTTATCATAAATGTGAACAACAGTGGAAAACTGTGGCTGGATGACAGATTGTTGATTGACAGATGGCCAAACGATGGAGGCATACCGGAATACACGACAAAAGGTATCGAACTCGTTGCAGGAAGAAGTTATTCTCTCGTAATGGAGTGGAACAAATACAATTCCGGTGCGTTAGCCAAACTCGAATGGATAGATCCGTTTGAAGATCGGACGGTTATCCCGTCGGGTCATCTTCAACTGCCCTTGCGATCTAACAGACCGAAACCAGGCACAGGGCAAATCGATGTTACTCACACAGCAGTTCTCACATGGAGTCCCGGGTACAAAGCCGCTCAACATGAGGTCTATTTCGGCGCCGATGCAGAAACCGTGGCAAACGCCGATACAAGCTCGCCCGAATACAAAGGCACCAGAGACCTCGGCTCCGAAAGCTATGAACCCGGAGAACTGCAGTGGAATACCACGTATTACTGGCGTGTTGATGAGGTCAACGACCTCGACTCTGGCAGTCCGTGGACTGGCTACCTCTGGAATTTTACCACGGGAGACTTCCTTGTTGTGGACGACTTCGAGGGCTACGACGCTCGCAACAGTCAGATATGGTGGGCGTGGAAAGATGGACTTGGCTATGTTGCGTATGACGATGAACCGGCCTACCCAGGCAACGGGACCGGCTCAGTGGTCGGCGATGAAGCCACTTCTTCATTCACTGAGGAGAGGATTGTTCACGGTGGCCGCCAATCCATGCCAGTTGTCTATGACAACAACAAGGAGGGCTTCAAGAAGTATTCGGAAGCAGAGCTGACAATAACCGCTCCACGAGACTGGACCAAAAGCGACGTCGAAGAATTGTCTTTGTGGTTCAGAGGTGATGTGACCAATGCCGCCGAGCCTTTGTACGTCGCGGTGACCGACATGTCGGGAACCGTGGTAGTGGAGTACCATAATAATCCCAGTGCCACACAAGCAGGCATATGGCAGGAGTGGGTGATTCCACTGCAGACATTTGCCAATCAGGGGATTGATCTGACCGATGTGGATCGGATAGGGATTGGCCTGGGTACAAGAGGCAACACAACAGTCCCGGGCGGCTCCGGGAAGATGTACTTCGACGACATCCGGCTGTATCGGCCGAGGACTACTCCCTAAGAGTATACTGAAGTGACATTAGGACTTGCATCTGTTTGGGGCCTGTGCCGATGAACTCGGTATGGGCCCCGTTGAT
>CAZLIO010000508.1:0-3442 GCA_964559025.1 uncultured Pirellulales bacterium
AAAAAAAACGTCAGTTTATAAATTCGGCGTAATGATTTGCTACGAGGACACCGTCCCTGCTATTGCCCGAAGATTTGCTCTGGACAAGCAGGGAACAAAGAGGCTGGACTGGCTGGTGAATATAAGTAACGACGGCTGGTTCGTTCGGTTCAAGGATGAAAAAGTCCTGCCAAGCGCGGAACTTGCTCAGCACGCAGTTGTTTGTACCTTCAGGGCGGTTGAAAATAGGCTTCCCATCCTGCGAAGTGTTAATACCGGAATAAGCTGCTTAATTGACAGTTCCGGAGGCATAAGATACGGATATTTGGCCGGCAATTTACCTCCTAACACTATGGCAAGAACAGGTATGCCGGGATGGTTTCTCGACAAAATAATGATAGATAAAAGAACAACTTTTTTTAGCAAATTCGGCGAATGGTTAGGTTTTTGCTGTGAAGTTTGTCTTATTTTGCTCATAATAGTATCGCTTTCGGCACGATTCTTCAGAGCCAGAAAAAACAAAACTCTTTCAGCAGGGAAGCTAAATGGAACATAAGCTAAAAAAAGTTAAAACACAAAAAAACGTAGTTAAAGTTAAAGAACCTCGTTTACCGGTCTGGAAGCTGGTATCGAAACTGGAAGCTCGTAAAAAAACGAGCTGCAAGTTTCCCGAACGAGCATCGATACGAGTATCGACAACGTTAAAAGAAAATTTCCGCTTTGGTGAGGTTCTGCTTTTTACTTATCTGATGGTATTTGCCTTTGGATGCGATGAATCATCGCAAACAACATCTCGTGATTTCAAAGGTACGAACATAGGTGCACCCTGGTCAAAAGCTCTGAGAACCATCCAGGAGAGTTTGGCCGACAACGACCCATTAGTCAGGGTTCATGCCCTGGAAGTGGTAGCAGCCACCGGACAAATCAGACTTATGCCCCAGGTGCATCAGTTACTACATGATAAGTCTATGCCGGTCAGATTTGCCGCCGCTTTGGCTGTCGGCGATTTGAAATATTCCCCTTCGAAAAGGTCGGTAAGTCAATTACTGAAAGATAGTGATGCAAATGTCACAACTGCCGCTGCTTATGCGATGTTTAAGCTTGGCTCTGCTCAGTATCTCGAAGCTCTTCGAAATGCAATAGCAGGCAGCGACCAAACAGTCAGGGCCAATGCTGCTTTGCTATTAGGCAAGAGCGGCGATAAAGGCTCGTTAGAGCTCTTGCGGCGTACTATGCAAAGCAAGGATTCAGATGACAGGGTCGTATATCAGTCTGCAGAAGCCATAGCAATGCTCAAAGATGAGAAGATATATCCGAAGCTTTGGACGATGCTTATAAGTGCTTACTCGGACGTGCGGCTTATGGGTGTAAGGGCAATGGGCAAGCTCGGCACCCCGGAGGCCAAAAATGCCCTGATTAGAATGCTGGATGATGATATCTTAGAGATTCGGCTGGCTGCAGCCGAACAGCTCGGTGTGTTCAAAGACCCCATCGGCGATGCCAAAGTCCTCGAAGTTTTCGAAAAAAACCTTACCAGCGGTCTGGATACCGAGGCCAGAGAACGTACCAATGTACTGACAGCGCTGGCGATAGGGCAAATTTGCACACCTACTTTGACAAAATTTCTGCCTCAGCTGTTGCAAAATGAGTCAAAATTTGTCCGTATCGCTGCTGCAAAAGCCGTTTTACAATGTACAAAATGACAATTGCCCCCTGAAAATCCTATGTTATCGGATTAAGCACCGTCCATTTTTCATCGTCCATTTTAATTTAGGCTATTTGCCAAAAATAACTTGACCTTTCCGAGCTTTAAACGTAAAATTGTAGTATATACATATAATATTGGGACTGGAGGCCGCATTTTGCCAGTCTATACTAATTGAGCTCAGGCTCACAAATAATTGGTGCCGGGCAAAATAGAGGTTCTCCAAACCCTTTTATTTATCGCGTTTATGATGCCCTCTCGTGGGGTAATGGGTGTATTGAAAAGAAAACACAAAGTTAACGAAAGGAGCCTGTTTTGAGCACGCTTACAAAGATCTTAATAGTTCTGCTGACGATATCCTCGATTTTTCTCTGTGGTATTGTCGTGACTTATGTCGCCAATGCTGAAAACTACAGAAAAAAATATCTTGACCAAAAGAAGGAATATGATGCCGCAGTGGAGAATGAGAAACAAGCCGTGAAAAACTTTAACGACATAAAAGAGGAAATGGCGAGGCAGAAAACAGAGCTGGAAGGCAAGAATGCCGACCTTAAAAGCAATGTCGAGGTATTAGACTCCAAACTCAAGGAGGCTGAAATACAAAAAGATAAGTGGATTAATGAAGCGGGTAAATGGCAGGCCATAACCAGAGACTTTTACGACACCAATGACAAGCAAAGGCAGCTGTTAGAAGATACTCTCGCCAAGCTAAAGACAATAGAAGCCGAGCAAATCAAGTCAGACAAAGAGATAAAAGAAACCACAGCCGCTCTTATCGAGAAAATGGCAATAATTGACGACCTGGAAAAACAATGGAAACAACTGCTCGAAGAAAAAACCGACTTGCAAAACAGGTTAAACCAGCTCCTACAACAAGCCGGCAAAGCTGTTGCCGCTCCCGAACCGGTTACACCGACAAAAGAGAAAGCTCAGGTAGCACCCCCAACAGTAGATATCAGCTTGAATGGATTGATAACCGCGGTGGACCTGGAAAATTCTTTAGCTGAGATATCCATCGGCGCAGCAAACGGTGTCAAGCAAAATATGACATTCCACGTAACTCGCGCCGATAAGTTTATTTGTGACATTGTGATTTTAGACGTTGAGCCTGAAAAGGCAATCGGCACTTTGGAGCTTATGGACATTACAAAGGAACAGCCGAAAGCCGGCGATAACGCCAGTACTAATTTGTAGAAAAACCAAAAGATGTGTTTATACTATGTGAGGTTGATATATGAGTCCTAATGGGCAGGCTCGCGGCAAAAAGGTTACAGTACCGGATAACCTCTATACGATTATTCTTGCTTTGGCGTTTTGTGCAGTTCTGGCTACTGCAGTGTTTGTCGCTATAAAGCGCTTGCAGTACTGCGATTCTTTTATGGAAATCTTTAAAGTACCGTAGTAAATTTCACTATTGACAATACCGCTCTTTAGTATATAAAGATAGCCAGTTAGAAATTGCGGTTTGGTTTCCCGCCTTGCGGGGTTCCTTCGTAAGTCTCTAAATTGGAAATTAAGAAAGGAGTCGAAAGTGGTCCTGGACACAATCTTAGGATGGTTCAGTATGGATATGGGTATCGATCTCGGTACCTGTACTACCCTGGTTTGTGTCCGCGACAAAGGTATTGTCCTCAATGAGCCCTCCGTAGTTGCCGTCCGCAAAGGAACCAACATTGTCCTGAATAACGGCGAAGCTGTCGGCCTGGTTGCCCGTGAAATGTTAGGCAAAACGCCGGGCTCGATTAGTGCAATAAGACC
>CAZLIO010000509.1:0-3441 GCA_964559025.1 uncultured Pirellulales bacterium
CCCCGACCCTACCTCAGATACCCTTCGGCTTGAGTTTGGCCATTGTAGAACGATAAAATCCCTCTCACAGCCGTCCTATAGAAAATCCTGAGCTGGCCTGACCTACGGGGTTGATATTGCTCCAAGACAAAGGGGCCTATACCAAAACATTCAGTATAAGCCCCGAGTTAATACAAAACTTTATATCAATTACGTCCCCATATCTTGCTTCACAAGCAATAATGGGAGTGACCTAAATCCATACTTACGGTGCCGGCTCTGGCTCTACTGGCTCTGGTGCCGGCCGATACAGGCGAATATCGTCAAAATAGACCACGCCTGAACCACCGGCCTGCAGATTATTCTTATCGCCGAAACCAATAGAAATCGTATTGACATTGGCAAGGTTCACACCCTGAGCTGCAAAATTCTGCAGGTCGATATTCCATTCCGTCCCGGTAGCTATCTGCGCCGCATTGGGATTATCGTGATAGACCACAGCGCTGCCGTTGAGAGAAACATACATCCGCTCAGCAGCATTAGACGAATCACCATAGAACCTCAATGTCAAGACTCCGACGCCGCGTCTTGTCCAATCACGCCCGGAGACCAACGTCATGGTTGCCTCAGAGTATTTGAAATTGTTCTCATAGAAAAGCGGCATCGACTGAGAGCCCCCGTGAACAATCGTAGTCTCAACATAATGCTCTCCCGCAAGGAAGTCCGGCTCAGCATAACCTGCTGTGGAACCATTTGTCTCAACGCCATATCCATCTATCCACGTACTGAATATCTCGGCGGGCGGATAGTCGTTGTAGTCTTCAAAATCATCCACAAACAGATATTCTGCAACGACAAAGCTCCAGATATCACCCTTGAGCTCATCTCCATCAGCTTGGATTTCACCGATCTGCCAGTAACGAGTACCTGGATCAAGAAGCCCTGCCTCGTATTCCCTGGCATCCTGGGCCGCACCGATGAGCTGTAGGTTATCCTTACTTGTACTAAGGTAGACGTTGTGGGTAGTAGCTCCGTAACCGGCTGTCCAGGCCAATGTCACAGGCAGCTCCTGATCCAGTACAGATCCGGGAGTTGGCTGAGGCGAGAACGCCAGACGTTTGTCAGGTCTCATCTCCTCCTTGATCTCGGCATCATCAAGAACCCGGCTGAAGAACTTGACCTCGTCGAGCTGACCCGTGAAGAAGCCCTGGCTGTTGGAGTAATCATGTGCACCGATCTTAATGTGGTCCTGTGAGTTCTTGGTGCCTTTCCATGCGTCGTCTGTTCGCGTCTCCGAGGCGTCCAGTTCGCCATCCATATACAGGACCATCTCGCCCGTTGCCGAATCCCGGGTCCAGGCCACATGATGCCATTCCGAGTCGTTGATTGTGCTGTTGCTGCTCAGCGAAGCAGCTGCACCCACGCCGGGCATTGTGCAACCGACCACGATATTACCCGATATGAACGTCATCCCGAAGTTGTCCAATTGTGATCCGAAATCGCCGTCGATCAAGGCCGAATCATTTGTCCGGAAACGGCTACCGCCTCCACCCTGAGTCAGATCCTCAGTACGCAGCCATAACATGATTGTCCAGTCATCCTCTACGACCCGTGGGATCTGCACATAGTCACCGTCACCGTCAAACTCCAGGGCGCCACCGGCGTACCCGTTGTCGATCCATTTGGTAGTGTCGACGAGAAAACCCTCGTTGCCTTTGCGCGTCCAGTCAACGGCTGTGATACCTTCTCCCAGCTCGAACTTGTACCAGGCCGCTAAGGCCTCTTCGACCGCAAAGACCGGCATGGTCTTAAAGCTCCACTCCGGACCGGCGACCACTTCTCCGTCTTTAACTGTATCTACACGCCAGTAGTGCAGCGTCTCGCTGACCAGTCTCCTGTCCGGATCCTCATACGAGGTCTGTGTGACCTGGCCGAGCAGTTCCAGGTTATCTGGATTCATTCCGAAGTACACGTCGTAGGCCGTGGCTCCAAAGGCCGGTGCCCAACCGAGCGAGACGCCTTCGACATCGACAAAGTCAGTATTGTCGGACGGATTAGGCACGCTCGGTACGTTCCCTGCTAAAGTAAAGGTCCATACATCGCCTGTGACTGCTCCCTCAGTGGTCACTACATCTACACGCCAGAAGTACTGCCGGCCGGGAATGATCTCTGCGATGGTGTAACTGCCCGTGGCATCCTCACTAACAATCTCCAAGGCCTCAGCATTTGTGCCCAGGTACACCTTTTCCGCCCCTTCGATACTGCCCCAGGTAAGCGTGCCTGACGAAACACCCAATGCGCCGTCGGCAGGCTCAGGCACAAAGGGTTTGGTGGCCAGCCCTGAGATTGCGATTACCTCACGCCGAGACAGCGCACGATTGTAGATCCGCATCTCGTCCATCAGGCCATTAAAGTAGTCAATATTTTGGGAGGAATTACTGATACCGGCCGGTAGGTAAACACCGAGATACAGTGGTTCGTCACACTCGGCAAAAATAAGCGGCACTGGCATGAGCTGCTCCTCGGAGTTCTTGATGAAGCGGACACTTTGCGTATCGGAGATCACGCCGACAAAAGTCCACTCGACCCCTGCCCCGTCACCGACTTCATTGACATCGAGTACACTCTGTACGTCCCCCTCGCCAACCGCACCAGGGGCATAGTTCGGGTCCGTCGGGTCGTCCAGAACATACCACTGGTTGACTGAAAAGCGCAGCCCATTGTCTTCGTTAAACCGCAAGGCCCATGGCGATTTCGTGGTTCCCTTGCAGACCAGGCCATCCCAGTTCTCGATGTCGTCAGGCCGGATCCATAGGAGAATGGACAGCTCATGCGTGATGTTGAGGCTTTCACTGTGGGGGATTTCGACCCAATCAGTATTACTGTTCTGGAAGTTCAGGTCCAGGGACATGCCGGTTCGGCCAAAGGTCCAATTCGGGTCGTTATTGAGGCCGGCAGTGCCCATACGCGTTCCGTCGTTGCCGTTACCCGAGAGATCTGTGACGGCCCCATCGTCAAAGTTCCAATACGCCACCAAATTCGGGTCTTCCTGCCCATAGGCCTGGACACAACAAATTAGAAATATAGCCACAGATAAAACCAATTTCTTACGCATAAGAGTCCTCCTTAAAAAAGGTAAAATAAGGCTTCTGCAAAATTGAGGTTAGGCATATATTATTTAAGAAAATCTGCTTTTTCGATTTTCTTAAATAATCACCTAACTGATTATTACACAATGACTTACTGTTTGAAAAGAAAAAACAAAAAACGATTTTTTTCTTTTCAAAGTATGCCTAACCTCAATTTTGCAGAACTCATTAGAGTGACATATTCTGTCATTCTTGAGAAAATGTATTATATGCCACTTTACGGGTATTTTAAGGACTGGTAAAGAAATTAGGTTTCGTTTTTGGCTCCAGCGAGGACAAGGCTGGCAAGGAAGCAAAACGCAGGCCTACTGGT
>CAZLIO010000510.1:0-1853 GCA_964559025.1 uncultured Pirellulales bacterium
CTGATTCGCAAAGCGGCAAATGTCAGGCCTTCTGCGCGGCAGCTTGCCTGGCAGCAGGGAGAGTTCATCTGCTTTATCCACTTTGGCGTTAATACGTTCACTGCTCGCGAATGGGGTACCGGCAAGGAGGACCCGAAAATATTCAAACCCGAGAAGCTGGATACCGACCAGTGGTGCCGGATGATGAAGGCGGCGGGGATGACCCAGGCGATTCTGACGGTCAAACATCACGACGGGTTCTGCCTATGGCAGACGCGATATACTACGCACTCGGTCGGCTCGAGCCGGTGGCGCAACGGCAGGGGTGATGTCCTGCGTGACCTGGTCAATTCATGCAAAAAGTACGGGCTGAAGGTCGGCGTGTATTTATCCCCTGCAGACCTGTACCAAATCGAAAGCCCGGACGGTCTGTACGGCAACCTGAGCAAATACTCCGAGCGGGTGATACCGCGCCCGGTGCCGGGCCGCCCGTTCCGAGACAAGCGAACCTTCAAATACGTCGTGGACGATTACAACGAATATTTCCTGAACCAGTTGTTCGAGCTGCTGACCGAGTACGGTCCTATCCACGAGGTCTGGTTTGACGGCGCACACCCCAAACGCAAGGGCGGACAGAAATACACTTACGCGCAGTGGTATGAAATGATCCGCGAGCTGGCGCCGGAAGCGGTGATATTCGGCAAAGGCCCCGACTTGCGATGGTGCGGTAATGAGGCGGGGGACACAAGAGCGGCAGAGTGGAGCGTTATCCCCATAAGTGCACCGGTGGACAAATTTGATTGGCCGGATATGACAGCGCGGGACCTGGCGAGCCTTGGCAAACTTCAGGAAAGCCTCAGTCGCGGGGGATACCTGCACTGGTATCCGGCTGAGACCGATACATCCATCCGGCAAGGCTGGTTCTGGCGAGACGAAAAGCAGCGAGTCAAGACAACCGAGCATATCCTTGATATCTGGTATCGCTCAGTCGGGGGCAATACCGTGCTTTTGCTGAACGTCCCTCCTAATCGTGACGGTCTGTTTGCCGAGCGCGACAGCAAGGTACTAACTGAAGTTGGGCGAATCCTCCGCGAAACATTCAAGACCAACCTGACCGAGGGTGCAACTGCAACCGCCTCAGACAGCCGGGGAGCAGGTTTCGAAGCAGCCAACGCGCTCGATGGTGACACAACGACGTGCTGGATGCTGCCCGATTGGACTACGCAGGCCGAGCTGGTGGTTACGCTGGACAGCCCAAAAACTTTCAACTGTGTGATGTTCCAGGAACAAATACGCGACTACGGCCAGCGAATCGCCGAGTTCGCTGTTGATGCGTATGTTGACGGCAAATGGCAGCAAATAGCCGAGGGTCAGACGGTCGGCCACAAGCGAATCTGCCGCACGCCGAGCGTTACTGCGGACAAGGTGCGAATCAGGATTCTAAAGTCCCGTGTTTGCCCGACCATTTGCAGCTTCGCTCTATTCTATGCCCCGCCGATTCGGACGATTATTCGTAAATAGACACTGTTGCGGAAAACGAAAATCGACAATGTCACCCCTGCGAAAGCAGGGGTCCAGAGCGAAAAACTGGATTCCCGCCCATTCGGCTTCGCTCAGGGCAGGCTTTTCGCGGGAATGACAAATACTGTTTCCGCAACAGGAACTAACTAATGCTCTGCCACAATTAGTTTGATGGGTGGCATCCTCAAGCGAGTCCCGAAATTTCGGGACGAGCTTGGGGATGGTTCGGGGTCAGCGGTAGCAAGCCATCCCCAAGCTTGTGCCCGTGAAAGTGGGTACTGCGCTTGAGGCTGCCACTTTTATAAATTAACCGCCTTCGGCGGAACCTTTTTAACCACATTACCTATTTTCGC
>CAZLIO010000510.1:1863-3435 GCA_964559025.1 uncultured Pirellulales bacterium
AATTCCTATAATATCAAGTTATCAAAGCAAATTTGAAAGACTATTCGTGCGAGTCAATAAATTCGTCCGTAATATCAAGGGGACTTAAACCTATTTCGTCGAAAATTTCCTTTTCCAGGCTATAAATTAACGGGTCAACCTTAGCTATCGTACTCAGCCTTTGAGCTTCCGTCTTATAAAAGTGAACATTTCTTTTATGGGCTTCCGTTAATCTTTTTTCCAATGGCACAATCTTATCGTGCATAACCCTCATGTCTGCATAATAGACTAATTTTTCTTCCCACGTATTCGGCTTTTCCTTTTCGTTCAGTATGCCTATGTATCTGTGTTTTTTTATGGTTAAAGCGAGCATCGGATACTTGTCTTTTAAAATGTCATAAGCGGCATACTCATGAGGAGTTTCTTTATATTTTGCTCGCAACTGCTGCCATATTGCTTTATCTTCGGCCGTCACGGCCTGTTCAAATCTGCCGTAATCCAATTCCTTAAAATCGCAAATCCTTACAATATCGTGTAACAAACAGGCCCTGTCCACAAGGTTGACATCTACCGTTATCCCTTTTTCTGTTAGTCTTTGTGCCAGAAAAACGGCTAATTTAGCCACAGTTAAACTGTGTTTGGCGATATGCGGCGGAACGTGATGCTCTTCTATTATGGCCAAACACTCTTTACGTGTTGGAAGACTGGATTTTTTCATTACCTATGTCATCAATTATTAGCTCAGCGACTTTTTTTCCCGATTTCAGCATTCCGCCGAAGATAGGCCCCATTCGAGGCAGGTTGTAAACGGCACACACAGACATGCCGGTAACGTAAAGCCCCGGATAGACTTCGCAGGTTTTCTCTACGACACCGGCTTCGGAAGCCTCGACATCCATAAAACCATCCCTTATTTTGTTCGGAAAAAGCTCCGGCTTTCTCTCTTTGAGCATCGCAACTAATTCGGCAGGGTGTCCCGTTGCATCCACGAGGAATTTAGAGCGGATGCAAAACGGGTCAACATGCAGACGACCAAGCTTGATGGCTGTGTTGTTGACTACTACTCCTTCGACAGCGTCCTTTTTTACAATGATATCTTCAGCTTCGATTAGATTGAATATCTCTGCTCCCGCCTTTTTCGCTTTGTAGGCCAGGGCCGTGGCGAACTCGATCGCGTCGGTAATGTACAAGCCTTTTTGTTTTTTTGCGGTTATGCCGAATTCGTTCAGAATATCGTTGTTTTCGACAGCGATGACATTATAGCCTGCGGCACCGCCCCAGATTCCGCCGCCGATTGAAAGCCGTTTTTCGAGAATGGCGGTTTTAACTCCCGCCTTGGCTAAATAATAACCGGCGGCCAAGCCCGCGGGACCTGCACCGACTATGACAACATCATTTTCGAGGTGCTCTAATAATCTTCTGTTATACTCTTCTAAAATCGCCCTGGAAATATCTGTTTCTATCATTTTTATCCCCTTAACCACGGATTTCGTGGATTTCACAGATTTTCTGTGACAAAAGCACAAAAGCACTCCCGTAAAAGGAGTGCTTCAAATCTATTTTGCCTTCCTTCGCGGGCATTGTCCCGAGCAG
>CAZLIO010000511.1:0-3431 GCA_964559025.1 uncultured Pirellulales bacterium
TTCGTGTATCGTTTTTCGGTTGCGTCCTGGATTGATAATAGGTTTTTCGATTTCCGAGTTTCTCCCCGTCAATCGAAATGGATTTATGGGACGTGGTAAAAGAGATAATCGTTTATTTGCCTCTGCTGCTTCGCTTTTGGTCAGCAAAACGGTGGGGGCTTGAAAATTGTATTTGTATGTTAAACAGCCTTCGCTTTAAAACCGAATAAAGATACGGTTTGAGTATATAGTGGCGGGAATCCGGAAATGGCAAAAGGCAAAAATGTACTGACGACAGGCGACGTAGCCAAGATTTGTAACGTCGCACCTCGCACAGTCTCGAAGTGGTTTGATAACGGCCAACTGAAGGGCTATCGCATACCCGGCAGCAAGGACCGGCGCATACCTGTGAGCGAGCTGATTCGCTTTATGAAAGTGCATAATATGCCTACCACGGCACTTCCGGTCGGTAAAATCCGGGTGCTTATAGCAGACAGCAATGACAAAACTGCATCGGCTTTGGCTGATATTTTGCGAAGCGAGGGAGACTACGAGGTCCAAACCGTTCAGAGCAATTTTGGGACAGGTGCGGTCGTACAGAAATTTGCCCCCCATGTTCTGCTGGTAAGCCTTTTGGCCGAAGGTATAAATGCGATGGGCATTTGTAAATACATTCGTGCTAATGAGGATTTGCGGACTATCAAGGTAATAGCGATAGTGAACCAGTTAAGCGATTCTGAGTCGGCAGCGTTGCTGCAGAAGGGCTTTGATGGTTATGTGCCTTACTCCGCTGAAGCCAGAGAGGTCATCAAGAGGATTGAAGAAGTTACTGCGATTATCTATTAGTAATCTTTGAAATGCCTCATCCATTCGGGCCAGTCACCCGGCTGCACAAAGCCGCCTCTCGTCCAGGGACCAGATATGTTGTAGTCGGTATTCCACTTCAAAGTCCATAATTCTTTTAGTCCGACCTTCCTGGTGGTCCAGTCCATAAAGAGGACATTTATAAATCCATCGTGACGGTTAATGCAGAAGATGCGCATTTCATCTCCAGCCGTGCCGACTCCTGTTCGCCGCTGCCCGTCAAATTCCGGAGGGTCGTCGACTTCGTATGGCTGGCCGTCAGCACGGTGGGCACCATCGCCCATAACCGGTATGTTATTCAAACCTTTATGATTGGTGCTTCTCCAGTACTCCTCGAGTCTGCGACCATCGCTTGTGTCGTCGCTGTCGTAAATCCACTCGTTTAGCGAATAGCTGCCGCCGGTTTCAAGAATTGAAAAGCGGACGGGAGCCCCCTCAGCTATAGTCTTTTTTACTGCCATGGGGCAGTAGAGCAGTTTTTCACTGTTAGAGTAGTAGTCCACCAGTTTCTGCATCCAATCACCGGCCATATAGTCGGGGAATTTGCTGTGGTTTTCCTCAGTGTACATTGACCAGACAAGGCCCCATTGTTTTAGATTGGACTGACAGGCAATTGTCTTTGCCTGGTCTCTTACCCGTTGTAGCGACGGCATCAATATAGCCATCAACAGGGCAATAATAGCGATAACCACCAAAAGCTCTATTAAAGTAAAGCCCGTTAGTCCTAAGGACTCCGCCGCAAGGCGTCCCTGCCGAAAGGCATCCCTGACGGGATTACGGGACTTTCGGAGAAATCTTCCGCCTTTCCGGTCAGGGATCTCAACTTCTAACGGGTTGAATCCTTTTTGTCTGTTCATAATAACCCCTTTTGCTGTTTACCTGTTGAGATGTGCAAAAAAAATTTGTGTTTCGTTAATTTTTTATTCCTGTGTCAATTAGGGCTATTTTGCCTGACACATTATTATACACCCGAATCTGATTTGCCACAATAGCAAAATGGCTCAAACTCAGGTTTTTCCAAGACACTACAGAACAAAGCGGTCAATGCCGACATTAACAAGCAGTACTGTAAAGCCTTATAACTATTTATAACAGAAAGTCTTACAACTCACGGCCCGTGCGAATTACCGAGAGAGAGCATGAAAAAGCCTTAGTTTGAGATAAATTTTTCTTGAAGTGACGCATCGAATCTGGTATAAGAACATTAGTAAGGTCTGAGCTTTGTAATTGGTTTTTGTATTTGATTTGGCCGTTGATTTTCAGTTTTTGAGTTCTGCAAAATTAAGGTTAGGCATACTTTGAAAAGAAAAAAATCGTTTTCTGTTTTTTCTTTTCAAAAACTAAGTCATTGTGTAATAATCAGTTAGGTGATTATTTAAGAAAATCAAAAAAACAGATTTTCTTAAATAATATATGCCTAACCTCAATTTTGCAGAAGCCTTAAGTTTTTTAAAGAGAGGAGGTAATATCGAATCGTAACAAATTATCCCGAGCAAATATAGAATGTAGAATGTAATGAGTGTGAAAATTATTATCGGTCGTTTTGTTTGTAGTTGCTTGTTACAAATAAGGGTTGTTTTGGTGTGTGGCCAAAACATAATACATAATTATTATTAACTCTTTTTGAAGGAGAGCTGTTATGTCTAAGAAATTGTTTTTTTTAATTTCTTTTATTTTGCTATTGGGCCTGACTAATGGCACAGCCCAGGCGGAACTAAGAGCGTCGCTTGAAGAAGCGGCCAGCGGTTCAGCAAGAAGCATAGACCTCACAGCCGAAGGAACTGCCGACTGGGCTTATTGGTGGTTTGATTCTGTGGCCAAGGCCAATCAGAAGGCCGGTGCCACTGATATCGGTGAGCTTACGTTGATTGGTAATGTGGGCGTAGGCGACGACTGGAAAACACACTTCGATGTTATATTTACTGATGGCCAAGACCCTGTCTCAGGGAGCGTTTCTGACGTGGGCAACCGCGTATGGATTCAAAACGCCCCACCTGCTGTAGATGAAGGTTATGAACTGGTGGTTACCGCCGGTTTTGTGAACAGGACTCTGAAGCTTTACATCCAGAACAAGTGGGCTTACGCAAAAATCGTGGCTACACTCGGCGACGAGAGCGTTGAGACGATTGTGGACTCTGGAGACAGTGGTCAGATAGATTATGTCTATACGCTGGAGTTTTCGCACCCCCTCGCGCACGAACTTCATGTCAGGTATTTCTGTGCACCCGACGCTCCCTACTATGACTCTGTACGAATGGGTGCCGCGACTCTGAGCGGCCCGCTGGTGCAGCTACAAACAAAGGCCACTGAGCCGAGCCCGGGAGATGGGCAAGAAGATGTGTCACAGGATGTGGTCCTTAGCTGGAGAGCGGGAGTTTACGTGCCGGCAATAAATGGGCACAAAGTTTACTTTAGTGAGAACTTCAACGACGTCAACGACGGCATTGGCGGTATCACCCAGAGTGCCAGCAGATATGCTCCTGGACGCCTTGATTTATGCACGACTTACTACTGGCGGGTCGATGAGGTCAATGCCCCGCCAGACTCCACGGTCCACCAAGGCAAAGTCTGGAGTTTTACGACCGAGC
>CAZLIO010000512.1:0-3406 GCA_964559025.1 uncultured Pirellulales bacterium
CACATTGCCTGCGTGTATGACGTCAATAACATGGCGTACATTTATATTAATGGAGAGGTTGACAGAGAAAGAGCCACTACAGGGGCAGTAGCAGCCACCGATGCCAGTGTGTATTTGGGAATCAGAGGCAACACTGCTGGTACCGCGCCGGATGATTGGGCGGAATCTTTCTTCGATGGTATGCTTGATGATGTGCGCTTCTATGACCATGCACTGGAAGAGACGGAGCTTGGGCCGATTATGGAAGGTAAAGTAGAATTGCCGGGCCCCCTCGCTGCAAGACCGAACCCTGCTAATGGGGCTACGGGTGTGCCAATGGATACGGCCCTTAGCTGGAAACCGGGACTTTTTGCCGACAAACATGATGTGTACTTCGGGACAGTTTACGACGATGTCAACCAAGCGAGCAGAACCGAACCGCTGGACGTATTGGTCAGTCAAAACCAGGACGAAACTATTTATGAACCTGCCGGCCTTCTCGAATTCGGCCGGAAGTATTACTGGCGGGTCGATGAGGTCAATGCTCCACCCGAGGCCACAGTCTATAAAGGTGACATCTGGAGCTTTATGATAGTCAACTATCTTATCGTGGACGATTTCGAGGACTACAGCGACCAGCCACCGGGTTATATATTTAGTACATGGACAGATGGGTGGGACGACCCAATAAACGGTTCCACGATAGGTTATGCAAACCCGGACTTTAACGCTGGAGAGCATTTCGTTGAGACCACGATTGTCCATGGCGGCGAGCAGGCGATGCCATATTTTTATGACAACAGTGGTACAGCAAATTATTCAGAAGCCAAACGTGCTTTTAGTCCCGTGCAGGATTGGACCAGGCAAGGCGTTACGCTATTGTCGCTGTGGTTTAGAGGTTATCCGGGTTATTCCGGCAGTTTCGTGGAAGAACCAGCCGGCACCTATACGATGACCGGCTCCGGCTCTGATATCTGGGACACCTCCGATGAGTTCCACTTCGCTTACAAGGAGCTCACCAGCCCCGGCTCGATTATTGCAAAGGTGGAGAGCGTGGAGGAGACACACGGCTGGGCCAAAGCTGGCGTGATGCTCCGCGATACCCTGGATACCGATTCCATCCATGCTATGATGATCGTCTCAGCTACGCAGGGCGTTTCCTTTCAGCGCCGCAGATTGGCGGCTGGTGTGAGCTTCGCCACGGATATAGCCGGGATCATGGCGCCGCAATGGGTGAAAATAGAACGCAGCGTCAGCGGCGCTGTCACGGCCTCTTATTCGGCTGACGGTACATCCTGGACACAGGTTGGCAACGAGAGCATGAAAATGAATATTCCTATGTATATAGGTCTGGCAGTGACCGCACACAACGCCAGCGAGGTCTGTGAGGCCAGGTTCTCTAACGTTAGTATCACCGGTACGGTTTCTGAGCAGTGGACAAACCAGGATATTGCGATACTCAGCAACGCCCCTCAGCCTATGTATGTAACTGTGGGCAATAGCACCGCTGAACCTGCGGTGGTCTATCACGAAGACCCCAACGTAACAGTGATACCCACCTGGACCGAGTGGATTATTCCCCTTCAGGATTTTGCCGATCAGGGCATAGACCTGACCGATGTTGATAATATCTCTATTGGCATCGGCACTAAAGGCGATTCGACGACCCCCGGCGGTTCAGGTACAATGTACTTCGATGATATTCGTCTGTATCTGCCGGCTCCGGAGCCGGAATTAGAACAAGAGCCGGCACCTTAAGCCGAGATTTGGCCGGCCCCCATTACTTCTGCCGTAAGGCATCTGCCGCGAGACATCCTGTGGACTCCGGATTGCGAAGCAAGATATGGGGGCGCGGTTCATATAGCAGATTCGTGTCATTTGTAACTGCCTGCACCCCCGTGCTTTCTTGCGAAAGCAAGAACGGGGGTGACGCAGGCACAGGTGCGGTTACGCAAGTGCAGGCAATTCGGGGCCTATACTGATTGATTCGGTATAGGCCCCTTTTAATTGATTATTTTGCAGTCGCCGCGGCGCCCAGCCAGGGGAGATTGCTGATTTTATTTGAGAATGTTGAGGAGGTATGCCTAATTCGAGGGATTTTACTTGACGGGAAGGTGGATAATTTGGTATAAACAAAATGAGTAAACCCAGCCTCTGCCGCAGGGGCTGGGTAAAGTTTGTGCCTGCTCAGATCCTGCCCTGAGCGTAAAAAAGCTTGCCCTGAGCACAGCCGAAGGATCGAATGGGCGGACATCTGTGGCTTCGAGGTCATACAGCTTGTCTCGGCTTAGCTCGTTAAGGCCGAGCGAGTCGGAGCAGGGCCGAGCCAGGACGGGCAGGTAAAATTCTTGCAGTTTTCCAGATAGAGGAGGAGCTATAGTGTATTATGCGAGGCACAGAGCTGGAGTGGGGATTTTGTGCTTTGCAGTGAAGGAGGATTATTATGTCTAAGAAATTGATTTATTTAGTTTGTTTTGAGTTTGTATTGAGTTTAGTTCTGGCGAACTCGGCAAATGCTGCCGACCCTAATCTTGTCGGCTGGTGGAGGTTCAATGAGGGCTCCGGCACAATAGCGACCGACTCGTCCGGAAATGAGCGTCACGGTGTACTGGTGGACGGTCCGCAGTGGGTGGATGGCGTACACGGCAGTGCCCTGGAGTTTGACGCAGGTAACCACGTGGCGGTGCCAGGCTACGAGGGCATACTGGGATCGCACCCACGAACCACGTGTGCATGGATCAATGTCGCCAAGACTTCGGCGAGCATAATAACCTGGGGCCCGGCCGGGTCCGGCACGAAGTGGGTTATGCGCACCCACAATGGACCCGCGGCCCTCCGTGTTGAGTGCGGTCAGAGCTATATCTACGGGACGACCGACCTGGTAGACGGTGAGTGGCACCACGTGGCAGCGGTTCTGGAAGATGACGGTTCGCCGGCTGTCGAAGAGATCAAGCTTTACGTGGACGGGGTGCTCGATGAAATAGGGGAAGCTAACCCAAGGCCGGTCAACACAGCCAGCGGCGTAGAGTATCGGATCGCATACGACCTGAACAACACGGGGAGGACTTATCAGGGTCTGATGGACGACGTGCGCATCTACGATCGCGCGCTGAGCGCGGACGACATCCAGGCTCTCATACAGAACCCTGGGGGCACGGTAACGCAGGCCCTGAGGCCGGACCCGGCTGATGGCGCCCTCCATGAAGATACATGGGTAATACTTAGCTGGCTGCCGGGAGATTTTGCTCTCTCGCACGATGTGTATATCGGTAACAACTTTGACGATGTGAACGATAGTCTCGAAGGTACTTTTCAGGGCAGCCTGACCATGGCTTCTTTTACTCTTGGCTTTCCCGGATTTGCCTTTCCCGATGGTCTTGTTCCGGGAACGACTTACTACTGGCGAATCGATGAGGTCAATGACGCC
>CAZLIO010000513.1:0-3404 GCA_964559025.1 uncultured Pirellulales bacterium
CAAACCCAATTCAAACCCAATTTCCGTAAAGCCCAAAATGAGCGCAAACTTATTTACCACAAAGGATTATGAAAATGAAACCACCCACAGGCCCAAAAAAACAAACCCAAACAAACCCAATCTGTCGTCCTTAGTAAGCTTGTGCCCGCGAAGGCGGGTATCATCCGTCCTCAGTCTTCTGTCTTCGGTCCTCTGTTCCCTGATGAAGCCCAAATTATTGAATTTTCACCCCAAAAAAAGTTTGACAGCTTGGTTAAATTCGGTAAAATACCCCTTTTTGTGTAGCGAAAGAGAGTGTTTCTATGAAGAGCTTTATGGCAAAAAAAGAGCAGGTCGAGCAGAAATGGCTCCTCGTTGACGCCGACGGGGCTGTTCTGGGCCGAATGGCTGCGAAAATCGCGCCTATACTTATGGGCAAGACTAAGCCCACATATACGCCGCACGTCGATACAGGCGATTATGTGATTGTAGTGAACGCTGAGAAAATTCAGCTTACCGGCAAAAAGGCCCAGAAGAAGGAGTACGACTATTATACGCATTTCCCCGGCGGGCATAAATTCGTCAGCTTTGCCGATATGATGGCCAAAAAACCCGAAAAGGTTGTTGAATTGGCCATAAGGCGGATGCTGCCGAAGAGCAAGCTCGGCAGAAAAATGCTCAAAAAGTTGAAGGTGTATAAAGGCCCGGAACACGAGAACCAGGCACAAAAACCTGAAAAAATAGAACTGATTTAATGGGCAATTTGTGAAATTCGATGTACGAAATGATAACTTGTTAAGTAGTGAGTATTCAACTCACCAATTAACCACTCACCAATTAACCATCTTATTTCGGATTTCGATACGCCTGTTAGAAGCGTATGTATCCATATTTGATATTAGGATTTTCACGAGGGACGAGTTGTTATGGCAGAGACCAAAACTGATAAACCTGAAGTCAACATAGATACTAAAACTAAGCAAGCTTCGAATCCCACCAGCGAGCCAAAGGGTGGTTACTGGTGGGGTACCGGCAGAAGAAAAAGCTCCGTCGCCCGTGTACGAATTAAACCCGGCGATGGCAAATTGGTGGTCAACAAAAAAGAGCTTAAAGAGTATTTTGTTAGGGAGCAGGACAGAAAAGCCGTGCTGGCGCCTCTGGTGACCGTTGATGCACAAAAATCATTCGATATCTTTATCAATGTCAAAGGCGGCGGTACTACCGGACAAGCCGGTGCCTCCCTGCTGGGAATTGCCAGGGCATTGAAGAAATATGACGAACATTTTGTCCAGGCCCTGCGGGACGGCGGACATCTTACCCGCGACCCCAGAATGGTCGAAAGGAAAAAGCCCGGACAAAGAGGAGCAAGGAGAAGATTCCAGTTCTCGAAGCGTTAATTTGCAAATAATTTTTTGGATTATCGAAAAAGCCACTGGAATTTCCGGTGGCTTTTTTTGTGGAGATATAATTTCAATGTCAATAGCGGAACATAAGACAAAGGGGGCCTCTTTGATAGCTCTGGCGAGCGTCTTATTTTGTATAGCCGGCTGCCTGGTCAAGTACGGCTCATATATAGGCGCCTACAAGCTGGCTTTCTTTCGGTTCGTCATAGGGCTGGGTCTGATTGCTACTGCCGCTATGTCAGGGCGAGCCAAGCTTGTCTTTATCAATAAAAAGCTGCTGTTCTTTCGGGGCCTTGCAGGTGGGACGGCTGTCTTTATCACACTTTTGTGTATTACTAAGCTGGGATTAGGTAAAGGCATGGTTCTTGTAAGCTCATACCCGATCTTTGCGAGTATTATCAGTGCGGTTTTTCTGAAAGAGCGGCTGCGACTGTTCGATATTATGGCTATTCTGACGGCTATGGTAGGTATTTACATCATAGCTTACGAAAAACAGCAGGGCTTTTCATTGCTGGTCTTTGGCAGATATGAGCTTTTGGCCGTCCTCGGAGCGGTGATTGCCGGCATAGCTGTCACGCTGATACGCAAGCTCCACGATACGGATGACTCGTTGGCGATTTACTTTTCCCAGTGCGCGGTAGGGATGTGGCTGGTCATAGGGCCGGCTTTTAGCAGCGAAGGGGCCATCGGCTTAAAAGGCGTCTTTATCCTGCTGGGCATCGGTGTCAGCGTTACTATCGGTCAGCTCTTGATGACGGAAGGCTTTAAGTATGTGCCGGTCAAGACCGGTTCATTGTTGCTTATGCTCGAGACGGTATTGTGCTATATAGCCGGCGTGGCAATATTCAGCGAACCTCTAACGGCGCCTTGCCTTTTGGGTACGGTGCTGGTTATTGGCGCTTGTGCGGTCGTTTTGCTAAGGAGGAAACTTGACCACTAAAAGCGAAACTGATATTCTTGGCCAATACTTGAGAAAAGAAAGGAAGACAGAATGATACAAGTTGCAATAATCGGGGCAAGCGGATATACCGGCGCCGAATCGATACGGATTCTCCTGCAGCACAGTGAAGCGGAGCTTACTTATCTGACTGCGCTGCCGGAAGAATGCGGAGCGGTCGAGGACGTTTTTCCGCAATTTAAGGGACGGTGCGCTCTGCAAATCGAGCCGTTGGATTTAGATAAGCTGTCAGATCTTGCTGATGTCGCCCTTTGTTGTCTGCCGCATAAGGTCTCTATGGGATTCGTGCCGAAACTTTTAGATGCAGGGCTGAAGGTAATCGACTTTAGCGCCGATTACCGCATTAAAGATGTTGCAGTATATGAAAAGTATTACGTCAAGCATACCGATACCGAGAACTTAAAACACGCCGCTTTCGGCCTGCCTGAGCTTTTCCGCGAGCAAATAAAAGGTGCAATGCTCGTCGCAAATCCCGGCTGCTACCCGACAGGGGCATCGCTTGCTATTGCTCCGCTGCTCAAAGAAAATTTGATAGAAACCGAATCCGTTATTGTTAATGCAGTAACAGGAGCATCAGGTGCGGGGATGAAACCTTCGAGTAAATTCCATTTTCCCAATATGAATGAAAATATGTTTCCCTACGGCATCGGTAACCACCGCCATATGCCGGAAATTGAACAAATTGCAAGTGATGTTGCGGGCAAAAAGGTTACTGTTCTTTTTCAGCCGCATGTAGGATCTTTTGATAGGGGAATTCTTTCGACGGTGTATTGTCAACCGAAGAAGAACCTTAGCAATGAGCAACTATTACAGCTCTATAATGATTTCTATAAAAATGAGCCTTTTGTGCAGATATGCAAGGATGCTCCCGCTGTTAAAGATGTCGCAGGGACAAACTATTGCCATATCTTTGTAACTTGTGTGAAGGGCAAGGTCGTTTGCTTTTCTGCGATTGACAATCTGGTAAAAGGCGCCTCCGGCCAGGCGATTCAGAATATGAATATCGTTTTCGGCAACGAAGAGACCCTGGGGCTCTCGTAGGAGCGACAATGACTAACAGTGTA
>CAZLIO010000514.1:0-3402 GCA_964559025.1 uncultured Pirellulales bacterium
TGGTGAAAGGTTGGGAAACGAACCATAGTCAAATGACTACGAGCTTTTTCATGCTATAAAGCTTGATGCTGGATTCGAGACGACGGAGGACCCCCGGCAGAGAAACAGAGAAACCTGCACCGGGGGTAAACTCTAAGACGGAGGACATTTCAATTGGTTATTGAATATTGACTATTGATTATTTTGGGGATTGTGGATTATGGCCAGAGTTGGTTTTCGAGCCAGTTGTCGGCGAGGAGGGCAAAGTATTTGAAGTCAATTCGGTTGTCGCTTAAATGCGGTTTACCGGCTAGAGATAAGCAACTTAGATGCAATTAGTTTGTCGAATTGCCCAAAATTAAGTGATAATCCAAGGATTAAAAGGATTGAGAAAAGCATTGCCTAATTCAGAAAGAAGACGCCTATTTGTTTGTCAAATTTTTCTTGACAGATAAAGTTTTGTTTGTATTTTAGCAGGGTACGACAGCGGCTGGGATTACTCTGAATGACGAGAAGTTCGGGATGTTATACGGAAACCATATATACATATTTGGGCGAGGACATGAAGAAGCTCAAAGCACATTTTATTGCCTTCGGGTTTGTAACGGTGTGGGCCGTGTTGTCATACGCGTATATCGGGATTGAGGATGGCAGTTCTGGTCTGAGCCCGCTGGGCTGGCTGCATGCTGCCTTCTTCGTTCCTGGCGGCCTCCTCATGCAGAAGCTCAAAGGGACCCACAGCAACGCGGATCTCCCTGTCATGGCAGTCGTCAGCTGGATCACCTTTTCTCTCGTTGCCATCGGTGTCGCCCAGCTTGTTCGTATGATCAAGAAATAAAGGAAATTGGAGCCCAACCAAAAAGTGGACCATATCGGCGGGAATTAAGTATGGTGGCCCCGGAATTTTCTATGGACTTTGGGCAAAGGGGTGTTATATTAACACTAATAGAGGTCTGGAGTCTTATACGGAAACCATATAAACATAGTTAGAGATAATAAATAATGAAAACAATATCTACACCGCTAACGCCTTTTTTTAAATTTATTTTTTCCACAATGTGGTTCTTTGTCTGTGGAACACTCCTCATTATTCCTGATCTAGAACTTCCTATGCTGATTCTGATACTGCCAGTTTTCGCCTTTTGGGAGTATTCCAGAATAAAAGGAGTAAAGATGGATGAAGATTTTCTATATGTATCAAATTACTTTCGTTCAGAGAAAATACCTTTAGATAATATAGACAGCATAACTGATAATATCTGGCTAAATTCACATCCTGTCACAATTCATTTGAAAAAACCATATTCTTTTGGTAGAAAAACAATTTTCATGCCACGAATCCTATTTTTATTTTTTCAGCATCACCCCATTGTTAAAGAATTAAAAAATGAGCTTGATGCAAGAAAATTGGAAAAAAATATCTAACAAATCAATCCAGCGGACCTTCCTCATCCCTGCGTGAAACGGCAGACTCGGCAAGCCGCTGATTTTTATGTTACGCACGGTTCAATGTAATCTCATTGAATACATGAAATTACCTTCTGATTAGGGTTCCATGGCCGATATGTTTTACCCATCCGTGAGCCTGAAAAAAATTTAATTTCCTTTATCAAAATCCAGAGGCATCTTACCATCAATAAAAAACATATTCAACTATTACACGGACAGGCTCATAGACACACATACGGCTCATAAGTGCCAAGGGCAGAACATGGGCCTGGATAACAAACAGACTGACTATTGAAGGATTCCTACTTTTGAGGTATCATTCTTTTTATCAACACCTGCGTTGACAGCTTTTTTGATTACGAACACGGACTCAAGGCTTTTATATACTGACAATATAGTCCAAAAACAGGAGATAAATTATGAAACGAAATAATTCTTTCGTTCTGATATGCGGGACCTTAGCGTTGTTGTTAATTGCGTTCGCTTCTGCCGAAAGCACCCGCAAGCAAGTTGAAACCGCAGACGTTCTTGCTTTCGCACCTGTGCCTGCGCCACCTGTGTCGAGGCAAACACAAGTGCAGGCAAGAAATCGCGGTGGCCTTACTGTGCGTGATTTCGGTGCCATCGGGGACGGCAAAGCGGACGACAGCAAAGCATTTCAGCGTGCGGTCGATTCAGGCCAGGGTGATGTCCACATTCGGCGCGGGATATACCGGCTTACCAAGACCATAGTGATAGATTTGGACCGCATCGGACCCGTGTCGATCATCGCCTCAGGCACGGCAAAGCTTGTCATGGCTGGTCCAGGCCCGGCGTTGAGATTGGTTGGCACGCACCGTGGGACAGCGGACCCAAGCACAGTAGAAGAAAATGTCTGGCAGAACCAGCGGATGCCAACAGTGAGCGGGCTTGAGATTGTCGGTGCTGCTCCTAAGGCATGCGGTGTAGAGGCGAGAGGTACAATGGAGGCGACCTTCTCGCGACTACTTATTCGCCAGGTGCTGCACGGAATCCACCTCACACAGCGTAACCGTAATGTTATAATTTCTGATTGCCACATTTATGAAAATCGTGGAATTGGAATATACCTCGATCATGTAAATCTTCATCAAATAAACGTTGGCAATTCTCATGTAAGCTATAACGCCGGGGGAGGGATTGTGCAGCGCGGCGGCGACGTCAGGAATCTGCAGATCGGCAATTGTGATATCGAAAGTAATATGGGCCAGAAGGCCGCAGCGACAGCAAATGTGCTGATCGATGCTACAGAAGGTTCTATCGGAGAGATTGCTATAACCGGCTGTACGATTCAGCATACCCACAATGCCCCTGAGTCGGCCAACATCCGCATTATAGGCGAGGGCCTGCCCCGACCTTCCTATGCAAAGGGTGAGTTGCGGGGCGGCAACATTAACATTACGGGTAACGTACTGAGTGACGTGCAGATCAATGTGCACCTTCACAAGGTCCGCGGGGTAACAATCGTAGGTAATACCGTCTGGAAGGGCTATGCGCATGACTTTCTCATCGAAGGCAGCTCGAGCATTGTTATTGGTTCGAATGTATTCGACCGCAATCCACGTTACCATTATGGGGATGGCGCAAGTGCCGATAGGGGGCTTGTCTTCCGCGATTGTGACAACGTTATACTCACGGGACTGCACATCAACAACGTATGGCGAAAAAAAGGTGGACTTGTTCTGGAAAAGTGTCAGCATTTTAATATCTCCGGCTGTACCGTTATTAACTGTGATAACTGCGGTATTCTTATGGATGAAGTCCAGGACACAATGGTTTCAAGCTGTATGGTTCGTGATACCCGCAGGGAGCTCACGGAAGCGACAGCTCTGGAGTTGAAAAAAGGCAAGGGCAACTTCATAGTGAACAATCTGTTGGCTGGCCGCCTGGAAATCGCTCCCGGCTCAGCCAAGGTAATGAACAACCTGAAGAAATAAATCCGCTCTTTTTTTGCGT
>CAZLIO010000515.1:0-2470 GCA_964559025.1 uncultured Pirellulales bacterium
TCACGGTATTTGATAAGTTCACAAGACGCTGATTTTACGAGAAGGTTTCCCGCTGGATTTGGCTGAGATAGAATCGGCCATCGTTGCGCATAAAATTTATAATGGCGTCAAACTGCTGGTCTATGAAGTGGGTGTCGTTGCTGACTATTGATATACCGATTACGGCGCTGGTCTTACTGTCCTGATGGTCGACTTCGGAAATCGAGATATTGAACCTGCTTTTCAATCGGCCGATCAGGCTTTTGACGATGCTTCTTTTTCCCTTTAGCGAAGTTATCCCCTGCATAGATAAATGAGCTGTTAGTACGCCGACAATCATACTCGATGCTCGTTTCAAGCTTAGATAGATTGCTTTTGAATCTTTTCCAGCAGTCGTTTCGTGGCTAAGATACCATCGTTTTCGCTGAGTCTTTCGCCTTCGTACTCGATGCCGACATAGCCTTTGTAGCCGGCATCAAGGACAATCTTCATCATTCGGTAGTAGTCAATCTTTGTCTCGTCGCCGGCTTCGTTGAAGTCATAGCTCTTGGCACTGACCGCTTTGGCATAGGGCATTAGCTTGCTGACAGCGTCGTAGCAGTCGATATTAGGTGGAAAATTGCCGAAGTCGGGCAGCGTCCCGCAATTGGGCAGGTCAACTTTTTTAGTGACACTGGTCAGCCACTGGCTATTGGACGATAGACCGCCGTGGTTTTCGACAATTACGTTGAGCTTGTGGTTGGCGGCATATTCGCTGAGGCCCCGTAATCCGTCAGCGGCCAATTCAAGCTGTTCGTCGTATGAGCCTTTCGAGTAGGCGTTGACACGGATGGAATGGCAGCCTAAGTATTTGGCAGCTCTGACCCATTTATGATGGTTGCGGACGGCCTGGGTACGGAGGCGTCGGTCTGGGTCGCCGAGGCTACCTTCGCCGTCGCACATAATCAGCAGCGATTTGACGCCGAGGTCCTCTGCGCGTTTTTTCATCTCAGCCAGGTATTTGGTATTGTTGGCCTTGTCCTTGAAGAATATGTTAACGTACTCGACCGCGTTGATGCCAAAACTGTGGGCCTCTTTTGCAAAGTCGAGATTGTCCAGTTTCGGCTCCTGCCGGCCGAAAAGCCTTCTGTGAAAAGACCACTGAGCCAGAGATATCTTGAAATTCATAAGGCTGTCTCTTTGAAAGATTCGATTCTTATTACAAGCGCAGAATATCAGAATCACTCGCCAGCGTCAAGGAATCCGTTCTCATCGTTTGTGCTCCTGCATACGTTTTTCGATATCCCGCATTACAACAGGCAAAACCTCACCTATCAGCTTCGGCACATAGGATTTTTTATCCGGACCTAATATGATCAATTGATAGCGTTATAAACGAACAGTTTAAGTGGTTTTCTGGCTTGGAAATCCTTCCTTATCACGCAAAAAATGGGCTTTTTTTGATAAAAAGTAACTTTACTAAGGTTTTTTCTGAAAAAATGTTGACTTTTATTTGAACATTTTGTACAATTTGTACGAATAGATATATACGTACAAAATATACTTAAAAAGGGTACGCCAATGACAGTTGTAAAAGTAAGTGAATTTCGTTCAGATATATCGGATTATGCTAATAAAGTTGCTTATGCAGGAGAGCGGATTTATGTCGAACGCAATAATAAACCACTATTCGCTGTTGTACCAATCGATGATATAAAGCTGCTCGAACAGCTTGAAGACCAGATGGATTTGGAGCTTGCTAAAGAGGCATTGAAAAAAGGCAAGTTTATTAGCTTCGATAGTCTCAAAAAAGAGCTTGGATTATAAACAGTAATGACGAATGGCTAAATCAGGGAAGATTTACAAGATTAAGGTTGCAGATACAGCCGCTGATTTTATAAGGAAACAGGCTAAAAAAAATCAACGGCAAATAATGAACAAAATCTCCTCTTTGGCTGAAAATCCTCACAGCAAGGGCGACGCAATAAAAAGCAAACCTGAGTTCTTCAAGATCCGTTCGGGCAATTTCCGCATAGCTTACACAGTTAAAGAAAGACAGGTCCTTGTTCTTGTCGTAAGAGCCGGACACCGTAAGGATTTTTACCGTTATTTTGAAAGGTAAACTGTCCCAATCTACTCTTTTAATCGGCTATATCAATACCAGCTTCTACTCGATTGTGCCGGTGCATCCGCATTTTGATATCCCACATTACAACAGGCAAAACTTCACTTATCAGCACCGGCTCGGAAGTCCATCGTTTCTGCCGGTCCTCGAACGAGCCGACCTGGCATTGGTGGCAATGATGGCAATGACAAATCTCAACTGTTTTTTTTATTTCTATGTCCATGTCCATTTACTTTTTAAACAATATAGGATTTCTTATTGCCATTGTTGACAACCTTCAACAGATTCGACGGCAACCTCTGAGCCTTCCTGAACTGCAAGACCATAATATACGTTCATTCGCTGTAGTCCTTCTCGCTTTTGTCCTTTACGGACGCCAGGCAGAGT
>CAZLIO010000515.1:2480-3401 GCA_964559025.1 uncultured Pirellulales bacterium
GACCTCTTTGCCGAAGTTGTTACTGTTTAAAGGCCTATAGCCATTGTTCTGACACCAAGCGACATAACAGGCATAGACTTCCTGCGTAGGCAAGCCGTCATAATCGAAATAGGCGACATAGTTATCCAGCAGAAACGCACGTGCCGGGTTGACATCCCGGCGATACTGCTCAGACGCCTGTCTGCACTTTTGCGGAATTGTGAATCGACCTGCCTGCCTTAGCGATTTCAAGCCTTTGAACGCCCAGTTTAAAATGCCGGGAAGCTCTGCTGACAATTCGTTGACAAGGTGCGGATTCTGCAAATGTTCTGGATAGCTCTTCTCAAAAGGCAGCACTTCATATCCGAATCGGAGACCGGAAAGTACCGGCCAGCGTCCCATTTATAGAACGTGTCCCGCCAGTAGCGAAGTGTAAAATCGCCCTGCTCAAATGCCTCCCTCGATAGGTGACGTTCCAAAGCCGGATGCAACGTCTCACCATCCTGCCATAGTTTATCCGCCGGGTCCCATACGCAATTCACTATAAGGAACTCTTCCGCAAGCCGATCAGCATCAATATAGTTTTCATTCCTTATATCCGCCATCATTGCAATTCTCTGTTCAAAGAGCCTTCAGATATAGAATGGTATTCGCCCGACCAAGATGATGAGTAAATGTGCGTGACTATATGCTATTTAGACTTTCAATTCCGCTACGATTTGGCGGGTTTGGGGTGATTGGTTGCTTTGGGCTTGTTTGAATGCAGAGGCAGAAGACTCGTTTCGCTTTTTGAAAAGTTCGTTTCCGGCGATAATCTCCTGCAGGGCTTTCGATTTTGTCCTTGCTTGTCTTAAGAATCCAACCGCTCTTGTTCCATAAACTCCACCAAGCAACGCACAAATCCCGATACCCAATTCCAGCATAGAGTCGGCAAATTCCCAG
>CAZLIO010000516.1:0-3399 GCA_964559025.1 uncultured Pirellulales bacterium
TCAGGAAGAAAAAAGTGAATCAGGGTAAGCCAATCTCAACTCGGCACATGAAAAAGAGACTGGCGGCGCAGCTGAAAAAATTATAGAATGTTAGATGGAAATGTCAGATGGAGCAAAGTATGAAGCCAATAACTAAACATCTGGTAAAATCGGCATTCATTCTGGCCCTGGTTACCGTCGCGTCCCTCGGCATCCGCCAGGCCCGCTTCAGCATCTACCGGGCCAGGACAGTTGAAAGCCCTGTCATCGCCGAGACCGAACCCGCCAATAACCCGGCCGACTCACACACAGTCGATGACGAACCTGAGCCACAGTACGCCGACGCATTAGATTCGGCCGAGGAAGTGCCCCCCGAAGATTACTCCGAGGCCAAACCGTCCAAGGGTGATTACGCCAAGGCCAAGGGCTCGAAAGGCCTCGAAAAAATATCCATAAGCGACAACGAGGATCTCTATATCACCGGAAAGGGCGAGCTTTGGTATGTCAGTAAACAACTCGACGGCTCAATCACCAAGATGCAGGTTCACATCGATGAGACCACCGGCGAGATGAACGTTATCAATATCGGCGGCGGCAAGTCCGGAGGCCCCCAGCCAATACCCATGGGCGACGGCTACAATATGTATATTACCGAAGAAGGCCAGACTTGGTATGTAGGCGGCGATTCCAAGTCGCGGGTGGAGGTTGACGACACTACCGGCGAGATCACCATTATCGAGCAGTTTAGCGGGGACGACGACAAATAGATGTATACCCCGCCAGCGGCGGCAAGTCCGACAACAGCCAAGCCCGCGGCGCAGAGCGCACAACGAAAGACTGACCTAAAGGCCAGGTGGGAAGCGGCCAAGAAAGCGGCCGAAGGCAAGGATGACATTAAATAAGCGAGAATATGACAAAGCCTGGGAGGATGTCCATAAGGAACGAAACCTGGAATTGCTGGTTCGGCCGGAATTTCTCAAGATTCTTCGTGAAGCTTCAGGAAGAAAAAAGTGAATTAGGGTAAGCCAATCTCAACCCGGCACATGAAAAGGAGGCTGTGAAGACAGGCGAGCTTTTCTTGTCAGTCTCAATCGCGGTTAGAAAAAAGATTCTGTCGCCCCAGATAACCGGACTTGAGGTGCCCTGTCCGGGCAACTTGACCTTCCATTTAATATTCCTGGTTTCACTCCAGGTCAGGGGAGGGTTTGCTTTCGGGGCCACACCCGTGGCTTCAGGCCCGCGCCAGGTTGGCCAATAATCACCACCCGAATCCCCGTAGGCATCCGCCGAACCCAGAGCTGTCAGTAAGCCGACACTGATTGTCAAAACCACCAGTTTGTACATTTGAGTTTCTTTTTCCATCTGATTGTCACTCTCAAGTCATATTCGCAAGTAAGCCTGCTCAGCAACGCTGCTGAATTTATCTATTGATATAATAGTCGTTGTGTCTTATAAATACAAGGGTGTTGACTGGTGTTTTCAATGTTGGCTTTTATAAATAAAGTTATTCTTAAGCAATTCGCTCGCTAAAAGGCGAATCGCTGTTAGCACGAGAACTTAATAGTGTGACGTAACAACAGTCTATTCCATATCGGAGTGCTTATGAGCAGGATACTTGTGCTTATAATAGTGATCGGGTTGTTGTTAGCCGCTCCGACCTTAGGAGCAGATTGGCCTCAATGGCGAGGTCCCAATCGAGATGGTATCTGGCGTGAAAAAGGTATTGTCGAGAAATTCGAGACTTCACGGCTTGAAATCCGGTGGCAGGCCGCAATTGCTAACGGCTACAGCGGGCCAACCGTTGCCAACGGCCGGGTATATGTCACCGACCGCTTAGCTTCCCCGACTCAAATTGAGCGTGTTCACTGCTTCAATGCCATGACCGGCGTGAGAATCTGGTCTCATGCCTATGAATGCAAATACGAAAGAGTCGATCACAGGAACGGCCCCCGTGCCTCGGTTACTATCGACGAAAACCGTGCTTATTCGCTCGGCACAATGGGACATTTTTTTTGTTTCGATGCGGCAAAAGGAGAAGTCCTGTGGAGCAAAGACCTCAATGCCGAGTACAAAATCAGAATGCCCCTTTGGGGTATTGCAGCTTCTCCACTTATTGAAAGCAATCTGGTCGTAGTACAAATTGGCGGCAAGGACAACGCCTGCATCGTCGCCTTTGATAAAGTCACCGGACAGGAAAAATGGCGGGCTCTAAACGACTCCGCCTCATATTCGTCGCCTATCGTCATTGAACAGGCGGGCAAACGCGTGCTGGTCTGCTGGACCGTCGAGAGAGTTGTCGGCCTGGACCCCCTTACCGGAAAGCTCTACTGGCAACACCCATTCCCCCCGGCCCGCCTCAGCCAGAACATTGCCACCCCGGTTTTCAAAAACAACTATCTTATTGTCAGCAGCTTTTTTGATGGTTCACTACTGCTGAAAGTTAATCCCGACAAGCTCGCCGTGGAAAAGGTTTGGCAGCGTAGGGGTCCCAACGAAAGAAACACGGACAGCCTTCATTGCTGCATATCCACTCCTGTACTTCAAGGGGATTACATCTACGGCGTGGACAGTTACGGCGAACTCCGCTGTCTGGATTTGCACACCGGCGACCGCATCTGGGAAAGTCTCGACGCTGTCCCCAAGGCCCGCTGGGCCAACATTCACCTGGTACGACATGAAGACAAGATATGGATGTTCAACGAACGCGGTGAATTAATCATCAGCAGATTGACGCCAAATGGATACGATGAAATCAGTCGTTCAAAACTTATCGAGCCTACACAAGGACAACTAAACCAGCGCGGCGGGGTGTGCTGGTCCCATCCTGCATTTGCCTACAAGCACGTTTTCATTAGAAACGACGAAGCACTTCTTTGTGCAGACCTTTCGGCAAAAGATTAGATACCGATACCAAGTTACCGTTAATCATTAGGCAGCTATCTCAGGTCAAATTTCTTCTTGAAGAAACTCAGAGACTTCATTTCGGCATAAGGCAAAAAGAGGAACGAACTATAATGACCCGAAAAAAGATAAATCACTTCCGGTCTGCCAATAGCCTCCCACAATTTGTCGCCACACTTTCTCGGCACAACTCTATCAAACGCCGCAATATACATTAAGACATTTCTGGCATCTATATACCCGGCCAATTTGAGAGTGTCTGTTATTACCTTATCCGATAACTCAGAATGTATGGTTTCAGAAGATATGCCCTGTTCAATGAATTCTTTGATGTAGTCTTTCAAGTCTTTCTCTCTGGAAAGAAGAGCTATATCTGCAATACTGCCACCGGCAAGACCTAATACACTGCACTTCAATCTTTCATCCACCCCTGATACCAAGCTTGCCTTTATGCCGCCCAGGCTCAAACCTAAACAGCCGAGTCTATTTTCATCAACTTCTTTTCTTTCGACTAAGTAG
>CAZLIO010000517.1:0-3380 GCA_964559025.1 uncultured Pirellulales bacterium
GGTCCTCATCAAAGAGCTTGTAATCAGCCCAAACAAGAATCGAACTCATGATGATACTATACTTAAAGCAGAAACAGTATATGCACGTTTTAGTCTAAGCAGTTTATTATTACTGCGGCCCAGGTTGAAAGTTATAGATGTCAATGATTTTGTTTTCAGTGCCCAATACGATTTGGGCTCGGGTTGGTGGAACTTATCGGCACTTAAAATCAAACCTCCTGAAGGTACCGCCGGCAAAATGCCGCGAATTCATCTCAAAGCAGGAACACTGCAATATAGCAAGATTTCAAACGGACAGGTAGAGGTCGCTGTATCAGTACCTCTTAATGCGAGGTTTGGATTCGATGACCAAACGCAAGACGGCTACAGCTTCGATATAACGACAGCCACCCTGGCTTCCGGTTATGGCAAAAGCCGCTTGAAAGGATTTTGGAAGCCGGGAATTGTTACGATTGCAGGTGGAATTTCATCCGTAGATGTCCCTGAGCTTGAGATGGCATGGATAATAGATACCCTGGCTGCTGAGCTGAAGTATGACCGGGACAAAGCCTTTTCGCTGAAGCTAAGGATAAAGAATTTGCAATCTATGCGTAGTCCGTCTCTCGATAAATTTGCATTAGTGGGCCCGGCCTTTTTAGAAAGGTCCACTCCATTTGCTGCTTTGCAGAAATTCTTCAACCGATACCAGCCGTATGGACAAATAGATATCGAACTGGATGCGTCAGGCAATTTAAACCGGCTAAGCGAAAGTACGTTAGCTGGGAAAGTTTATTGTAAGGACGTTGCATTCTGTTACTACAAGTTCCCGTACACGGTAGAGCATCTGATCGGCCAGATAGATTTTACAAAAAATAGCGTGGCACTGAACAATCTTAGCGGCAAGCACAATGATGTTGAACTATTCTTTAATGGCTGGAGCCGGGACTTCGGGCCAAATTGGAAGTATCAAATCCGGATTGCGAGTGACAATCTCGCTTTAAATAATGACCTTTATAATGCACTAAGCGCAACGCAGAAAGAATCTTGGTCTGCTTTCTCACCGACTGGGTTTGCAGCGATAGATTACCGGCTCAGCCGACGCTCACAAACGGACAAGGAAAAAAAATTAACAGTTGAACCGCGCGGGGCAGAAGCTATATACCGGCATTTTCCTTATCCATTAAAAAATCTTACAGGCCGGCTCTTTTTCGACCGCGGTAATGTAATCTTTTCGGATGTGGTTTCAAAGGTGAACGAATGTACAATCACCTTGAACGGAGAAGTGGCTACTCGCAGTGCTAATGGCTCGATATATGATATGTCGATCAAGGTAAACAATGTTCCCCTCGATTCGACACTGGAGGCGGCACTGCCGGACAGGCAAAGGAATTTATACAAGCGAATCCATCCCACCGGTCTGGCCGATGGCTGGGTAAAGGTTTCGTCACAGGGCTCGGAACCCGCGAATTTTACAGCCGATTTGTCTTTCAAAAAAGCTTCTTTGAAGTCCGAACAATTTTCGTCGCCTGTATCTGATATATCGGCGAATGCTGTTTTTACACCTGATTTGATAACTGTCAAAAACTTCTCCGGTCGTTACGGTGATGGTTCGGTTTCGTTGACCGGCCGAATTTGGCCGGACCAAAAAACCCAGGAGTTCCGCTATCGCCTGTCGCTGGATTTTGAAAAGGTGCGGTTGAACAATGATTTATTTGTTCTGTTACCTGAGTCACTGAAAGAAATCGTCACCGAATGGAAACCGCAGGGCAAACTTAATCTCAGCGCCGATTTGAACAAAGAGAGCCTTACAGAACCCCTTGATTACAGGATAACTGTGGATTGCCTGGGTGACAGCGCCAATTTCCCACAGTTTCCCTATCCCTTCAGAGACATCACTGGTACCTTGTTGATAACAAAAGACAGTATCACGCTTAAGGATATTACTGCAACTTTAGGTGATTGTGTTCCGCTAACAACAGTCCCAGGGACTCCTTTCGGAGAGGTCTCGACCATAAAACTGAACGGCCAAATAGCTTTGGCTGACAATGTTTTCAGTAACGCTCTTTTACAGCTCTCGGCTAACGACATTTTCTTCGACGAGTGTCTCGGTACGGCCCTGCCACAACATATTCAGCAATTATACAGCAGTCTCTCGCCTACCGGCCGGTTTGATCTGGATTGCGAGGATATCCGGGTATTCCTCACAGATGATGGGCAAAAGTCCGTTGATTTCACCGGTGATATCAGATTCAAAAACTGTAGTTTCAAATTATCCGATGCCGAAACTGAATTGGATGCGATACTGAGAACAAAAGGTTTGTATAAAACCGGCGACGGTCTTAGTAATTGCCAGGCTGCTTTTGATGGTGGTACGCTCAGGATTCAGGGCAAATCTTTCACTAATCTAAGAGCTGATATCTTTTATGACCCTGACCTGCGGCGTTGGTCAACTGAGGATTTAATCGCCGATTGTTACGGCGGAAAATCGACAGGAAAATTTGAGCTCAAATCCGCTGGAGGCGGAGCGGAGGGAGCTTCAGAGTATCTGCTGCGGATAGGTTTTAACAATATTGACTTAAAACAATTTCTGTCGGACACAAAAGTCAAAGAGACTCCTGATAACGGCTATACGAGTGGAAAAATGAATGGCTCATTGAGCGTCAATGCCCGCCTTGCCGACAGATCCTCACGTATCGGCACATGCAGGCTCGCAATCAGCGATATGCAGGTCGGGCAACTTTCGCCCCTGGCTAAACTCTTACAGGTATTGAAACGGACCGAGTCAAAAGACTTCGCTTTTGACCAGATGTTCCTTGATTCGTATATCAGGCGCAATGACCTGCTTGTTAAGAAGCTCGACCTGTCCGGCCGGACTGTTGCCTTTTACGGCTCAGGCCGGATGGATCTGAAAACACGAAATGTCGATTTGGTTCTTATCGCCCGAGGTCGGCGTCTGGCCACCGCAGACCCTTCCATTTGGCAGTCTCTTACCGAAGGTCTTGGGCGGGCCGTTGTGCGAATGGAGGTAACCGGAGATTTTTACGACCCGAAGGTGACAACCAAAACCTTACCGGTTATTGGAGAAACCCTCCAAATCCTCGGAACAAAACCAACCACGCGTTAATTGGTGATTGGTTAATTGGTGTGTTGCATACTCACCAGTCACTAATCACCATGCTCTGTTGAAAACATCGGGCCAGAACTCGTCATTGCGAGCAAAGCGAAGCAATCTCAACGGCAACGATGGCTTTTTCTGTCCGTTACGAAGGAGATTGCCACAGCCCTTCGGGCCTCCTAATGAACTAAGAAATCGCATTCGGCACGATATTATCTGTAAGTATTGTAATAGAAACATGTTAGCGCGATTCAGCCAATCTCTTAGTTTATTTTACATGCATCCT
>CAZLIO010000518.1:0-469 GCA_964559025.1 uncultured Pirellulales bacterium
ACTTAAGAAAGTTGCCCAAAAACTCGCTCACGGCGAAAAACTTGAACCCAAATACAAAGACCACTCCTTAAAAGGTTCCTTTAAAAAAGACCATAGAGAGTGCCACATAAAACCGGATTGGCTTCTAATCTACCGTGTCGAAGAAAATGAATTAGTATTTATACGCACTGGTACACATTCCGATTTATTCAAGTAATCGCTCAATTCTGACGGCTGTGCAACCGGCCGGGGAAATGATAAAGGTTTGAGGGAATTGCGGTTTTTTCACTTGAGAACTTGTGCCTTATGCACTAAATTGTGTTGATAGTGAGGTTTGCATTATGAAGGCACTTGAAACCAGATTTCTAAAGCTGATATTGGGGGTGGTGATTATCGTGTTTGTGTTTTGGCTTATGTCAGTATTAAAATGTGAGATGGCTCCACCCGCTTATTGATTAGAAGGCTCCTGCAAAATTGAGGTTAGGCATAT
>CAZLIO010000518.1:479-3379 GCA_964559025.1 uncultured Pirellulales bacterium
CAATTTTTTCTTTTCAAAGTATGCCTAACCTCAATTTTGCAGAACTCATTTATTGATTAGAATACTGAGATTGAGTCAGCGGACTCCTGCTCCCCGATCGAAGTCGAGGACAAGTTTCACGGGAGTGACAACCTGTGATTCGTTCCATTGGTCTTTCAAAGAGCAATAAAACCGGCATGGATGTATGACAACAATCTTAATTATATTATCTTCGGCCACCTTTTTAATTATTTTTATTTCCAATCTCGAGATATTTTTGGTGCGAAATTCTGTTGAATATTTGCGAGAGGTCAACCCGCAGTTTGATAAAAGCGCTCCGGTCGTTTCGATTATCGTACCGGCACTTAATGAGGAAAAGGAAATCGCCGCTGCACTTCAATCGCTTCTTGGGCAGGATTATCCCAACCTGGAAATCATTGTTATCAACGACCGTTCCACAGATCGAACCGGAGAAATTCTCGACGAGCTTGACCGGAATCATTCCATCCTGCAGGTTATTCACAAAACCGAGCTGCCGGACGGCTGGCTTGGAAAAAACCACGCTTTGTACCTCGGCAGCACTCAAGCCCGCGGGCAGTACCTGCTCTTCACCGATGCAGATGTGGTGATGGCTCCGACAACGATTAGTAAAGCTGTGCAGTTTATGCTGGACCATAATCTGGACCATCTCGCCGCGGCTCCGGAGATGCGTGCCACAAACTGGAAGATAGATTTAATGATTGGTACGTTTATTTACTATTTCAATCTCATTACCAAGCCCTGGCGGGCCCAGAATCCTAAAAGTCGCTATTCCGTTGGAATCGGTGCCTTCAACTTGCTGAAAGCCGAAACTTATAAGGCAATTGGAACTCATCGTGCAATCGCTCTGCGTCCTGATGACGATATTATGCTGGGAAGACTCGTGAAATCCCGTGGACATCGTCAGGGAGTTGTATTCGGCAAGAGGCAGGTGCGCATTCAATGGTATGCCTCAGTTCGAGATATGATCGACGGGCTCATGAAAAACTCCGCCACCTTCGTCAACTACAGCCTGGCATGGGCTTTGCTTTCCTGTCTGGCGCTCTTTTTTCTGTTCGTATTCCCTTTTGCAGCGATTTTTGTCACACCAGCACCGGCCCGATGGCTCTATCTGGCCACTGCCATAGCAATCACATTAATTTATTTATTCGTAACCGGGGAGTATCATCTTACCCGCTGGTATGCGTTGTTGATTCCATTCTCTACATGCATCCTGATATATATCATTCTGAAAGCTACTATTCGGACCCATCTAAATCAGGGTATCTATTGGCGCGGCACTTTTTATCCTCTGGACAAGATCAAGCGCTTCAAAGTTTAGGCTGACAATGCGGTATGCCTGATATTCAACGGAGTAGAGGACACTCTAAACAATGGAGCAGGTTCCCCGCCAACAACACGCGGGGACGAGTCAATTAAAGCCGCTGAGGGGTTATGTCAAAAATTAAATTTTTAAAAATTTTTAACTTCCCGCTTTAGTGCGATAAAAACCCCATTTCCGGTACAGATACCCCTTGCAAACAATAATTATAACAAGTATTTGACTGTCAGCGAACTGGCAGGTAAAATTCGAGATTACGAAAATTTACGTTCAGCGAGGGTAGCGATTGCTACTATCAAAGGGAACTGATGGAGCAGGTAAGGAAATGGTAACCGATAGTAAAAAAGTTCGTTCACAAGGCCAAAGAATAGAGACGGTTGAGGCGGCGGGTTCCGTTAGTGCCAAGTCGAATGTTAGCGGCAACCTAACAGTGGTGCGCAGTATGCCGGAATCGTTATCTGCTGAGGCGGCGGTCTTAGGCTCAATGATGATTGACCCGGAATGTATCGGGCATGTCGTCGAGGTTCTTGAACGAGATGCCTTTTATCGCATGGAGCATCGCCTCATATTCGATGCCTTGATTGGTCTTTATGAAAAAAATAAAGGCCTGGGGATAGATGCGGTGCTGCTTCGCGATGAGCTGGTGAAGCGCAACAAGCTCGAAGAGATAGGAGGAGTTGAGTATATTGCAAAGATTCTTGACTCTGTGCCTTCGTCGGCGAACGTTGGCTATTACGCGGGCGTTGTCAAAGATAAGATGCTGCTGCGTGAGCTTATTAGCGCTGCCGGTGAAATGCTCGACGATGCATACAACCAGACCGGCGAGACGCGTGAGACACTCGACGAAGCCGAGCGGAAGATATTTGCCGTTACGGACAAAAATATAAGCGGTAATGCCGCTGCATTGAAGGACCTGGTTGTTCGTTCATTCGAGCTTATCGAGAAGCGTCAGGGCAGCCATGTTACAGGCTTAGCCACCGGCTATTATGAGCTTGATGATTTGACCTGCGGTTTGCAGAACGGCGAGATGATAATCATCGCCGGCAGGCCCAGTATGGGCAAGACCAGCCTGGCCTTGAATGTGGCCGAGCATGTCGGTTCGGTCGAGGGGATTCCGGTTGTGATATTCTCATTGGAGATGGGCAGGCAGCAGTTGGCCGAGAGATTCTTGTGCAGTATTAGTCAAATCGACAGCCAGAAAGTCAGAAGGGGACTATTAAGCGATGAGGGTTACAAGAAGTTAGCTGACGCCTGTGCAGAATTGTCCGAGTCGCTGATCTTTATTGACGATACCTCGACGCTGACGCCGCTTGAGCTTCGAGCCAAGGCAAGACGACTTAAAAGCATGCACGATATACGCTGCATTATCGTGGATTATTTGCAGCTGATGCATCTCGGTTCCGGGCGGGTTGAATCTCGTCAGCAGGAAATCACCACAATTTCAAGATATATCAAGGCCTTAGCGAGAGAGCTGAACATCCCTGTTGTGGTATTGAGCCAGTTGAATCGTTCTCCGGAGGGCAGGGAGGGACACAGGCCAAGGATGAGCGATTTGCGGGAA
>CAZLIO010000519.1:0-614 GCA_964559025.1 uncultured Pirellulales bacterium
CTCGAACTGGTTGGCTAAGGCTTTTTTCCAGCCGAGCAGGTGAACCTTTGAAGCTCGCGGGCTCCAGTATTTCTGTTCTAAAAACCGAGTGCTGTCGGCTTTGAATTTATCCTTATAAAATAGAAGGCCGTCGCCGAGCAGCCAGATGGGGTTTTCGTCGCGAGCAAATTTGTCGAGGAATTCGGATGAGGTCATTAGAGAATCCGGAAAAATTTTTATTAGCGGATAGCGGATAGCGGATAGTGGATAGTGAGAAGTGGATTCCTGCTCCCCGATTGGAGTCGAGGACAAGTTTCGCAGGAATGATACTGTGTTTTCGTGGAGACGTTCGTACACGGCGATGAAGAACTGGCCTCGCTTGGCGTCGGTAATGGCGGCGATTCTTTCAGGAGATTGCCGCTGGCCGATCGGAGTCGAGGACAAGCTTAGCGGGCCTTCGACTTTACTTGCCCCCTCCGCAGCAGCAGAACTACTGTTAGGGAGGACGGGTCGTTCAGAATTATAGGGAGAGGATTCAGGATGAAAAGTTATGGTTTTGTTTTGTTCCTTTATATAGCCGGTTGCATTGGCGGCGATTACGTCGAGTGTATCGACAGCTACAATTTTCGCGGCGT
>CAZLIO010000519.1:624-3377 GCA_964559025.1 uncultured Pirellulales bacterium
TTGGCCAAGTGCATTGTCTTTGCGAGAGTTACGGCGATGCGCAGACCTGTGAAACTTCCCGGCCCGACGGAGATGTGGACCTGTTCGATTTGGTCGGGCTTTCTGGAGAAACGGTCCAGAATGTTACTGAGTGCTGGAAAAATCTCGGCACTGTGCCTGATGGGTGCGGAAAAAGTGGCTTCGTCGAGAATTTTTTCGCCGAGTGCTATTACAACGGAACCTATTCTGCTGGATGTTTCAACAGCTAAAACGAGAGATTTTTGGGTCATTTTTTTAATTTTTTTGAGTATTATTTTTTTGTTAAAAGCTTAGTTTTGGCCAAAAAAAGCGTTTTTCAGTGACTATATTTTACCGCGATTTGCCCATGGTATCCAATTTTACAAACGGGAACTTGAATATTATCGGCCAAGCTGATATAAATCAAATTTTTCTCTTGCAATATTTGATATTTTATTATAAACTCGATTATTATAAGTCTGGTCTATTCTTGGAACTGGAGGTTGTGAAGAACGTAGTTTGATAAAAATTTCCTTACGAGGGTGGTATATTTTTGGCAGGAGGTTTATTTTGAACAAGCCGATTTTCTTGACCGAGTCTTTTGGCAGGAGGTCCCTGTCCGTTGTTCTGGCATTGATTTTATTGCCGATACTAACAATATCGCAAGTGGCTCCGTCGCAGGAAAAAGAAGGTGTAGACAGGCAGGAAGCAATCCGCCGCATAGTCCAAACCTATATTCAAACCGGGCAGGGAGAATACCAAAAAGGTTTCTTTGAGCAAGCAGTAAAGACCTTCTTTATGGCCCAGGAGTACGAGGAATATTTGACTGTGTCTACACGTGAGCGACTACAGGAGCTTCTGAAAGAGAGCCAGATAGCCGTACTTGAAAGAAGGGGCGCCTTAGAGACATTTCGAGTAGTCAACGATTTGATTAAGCGGGACCAACTAATCGCAGCCAAGACGTATCTTGAAAAGATCAAAGATAGTAAGTATTTGACCACAGAGGAGCGTAAGCAGATCGCCGAGGTGTTCAGGCAAATAGACGCTCAAGTAATGGCGGCCCAATCCAAGCTTGAAAAGGCCAAGAGGCAAAAGCCTTCGATTAAAGAGACGCCGGTAGAAGCTGCAGCGGAGGTCAAGAAAGCTGTTGTGAGCCGGGATGAGCGGAAGAAAGAAATCGCCGAGGTTTGGAACCGCAGCGTTGAACTTTACTACACCGGTCAGCTTGAGAAGGCCCGGGAAGGTTTTGTACAAGTTGCGTCGAGTGATTTAATCCCACCGCAAATGAGAAAAACAGTAGAAGGTTATCTGTCGCAAATAGATAAGCTTTTACCCCAAAGAGCCGAGCAAAAGCTTGTTCAAGAACAAGAGAAACCGGTAGTGGTTGCTGTTGTTGAACCTGGTGTTGGTGAGCCGGGATTAGCTGAGCCGAAGGCTGCTTTGGAAGTAGCTGCGCCGGAGGTTGCTCCAAGAATCGCTTCACCGGTAACAGGCGAGAGCAACTACATCGAAGTAATTAATCGCAGAAGAAGTATCATACGAAGTCATACCAGCGCCATTGTTACCGATGCTATAGCTAAAGCGCGCAGCTACAACGATCAGGGCAGATTCGATAAGGCAAAGGACGTGGTTGAGACGGCTGCTCTTACCGTGAACCAAAACCAGATGCACCTCGGGGACAGACTTTTCAAAGAGTACAGCAGCAATCTGAAGTTATTGGCCGAGGAAATAGCTGATGCAGAGAACGAAGATATTCGTGAGCAGGAACAAGAGAAACGACAAGCAGCGGCTGAGGCACAACTTCGATTTAGAACACAAAGTGAAATCGACAGAGAGAAAGAAATAGCCCAATTGATGGAGAATGCGCTGACTTATCAGAAACAGCAGCGTTATGAAGCAGCTCTTGGTCAGCTGGTAAGCCTGCTTGCCTTGGACCCGCAAAATGAGCAGGCGCTGGTTCTGAAAGACACGCTGGAAGATATGATTTACTTCCGGAAACAATTAGATGTTCAGAAAGAGTCGGATAAACAAAGAGCGGATGTTTTAATGAAAACAGAAGAGTCCGGAATTCCGTACGCCGAAGAGCTTACTTATCCCAAGTATTGGCGAGAGCTTATCGAGAAGACAACACGTCAGCCGGACAGGCCAATCGGCCTGGATCCGCTCGACCAGATCGTCTATGATCAACTGGAGCAGCTTGTTGACCTTTCAGACTTAACACCGTTAATGACTTTCGGCGAAGTGATAGAGAAATTAAAAACTTCATTAGGTCCAGACCAACCAGTACAAATACAGCCTAACTGGAAGGATTTACTCGAGAATGCCGAGGTTGTGCAAAGTACCCCTGCGGGGATGGACCCTCTGACTGGCGTTAAGCTTCGCAAGGCGTTGGAGATTCTATTAGCCGGGGTTTCGTCTATCGATTTTGCGCAAGTCATCTACGATGTTGACGAAGGAGTAATTCTGGTAGGCACAGAAGATATGCTTGAGCGCAAGATGGTGAATCGTGTCTATGACATCAGCGACCTTGTTGCTGAGCCGGCCAATTTCCGTGGCATGGGCGGCATGGGCATGGGCATGATGGGCGGCATGGGCGGGATGATGGGCGGCATGGGCGGCATGGGCGGGATGATGGGCGGCATGGGCGGCATGATGGGCGGCATGGGTGGCATGGGCGGCATGATGGGCGGCATGGGCGGCATGGGCGGCATGGGCGGCATGGGCATGATGGGCGGCATGGGCGGCTACGGCGGTGG
>CAZLIO010000520.1:0-3375 GCA_964559025.1 uncultured Pirellulales bacterium
CACACCCAATGCAATTGACGAGTCAATCTCTCAGGTTGACGCAGGGCACAAACAGGCAGCCTTTTTTATGAATCCGATAAAGATGCGGCAGCTAAAATTGGTTACGGACGCCAGCGAAAGAATGCCGCAAAAATCAACTTACTTTTATCCAAAAATATATACAGGCCTGACGATTCAAAAATTGTAACTTTTACTTTGCACCATTATCGGTGGCCATCCCTGGTTAGTAAAAACGATGACGGTCCCTATTTGCATATCTACAACAAAGGTAAAGCTTCCCCCTCTTTTATGAAATCTAAAACTAATGAAGAGGATTCTTGCCACTGTTTTAAAGACACAGGAACGATATCAAAGGAAAGCTCGAATTTTTCCACAAGTGTCCATTTTAATCCTTTAAGCATCTCTGCTTTTTGAAAAACGTCTTTTTTGTTGAAATCCCGAGAGATTACGGCTATATCTATATCACTATCCTTTGCATAATCACCTTTGGCGTGAGAACCAAAGATGATTATTCCATCAACCGTCATATTGTGGTCTTTAAGGAAACTCTTTATTAACTCTGCTGCTTTTATAGCTTTTGCTTCAGCCATCTTGAAGCCTCTCTTGATTCATCGAGTATATTTTTTGTTTTATTTTCGGTGTATTCTTTTATTAATTGTTCTAACTCTTCAGGATATCTTGTGGGAACACTGACACTATCAAGTATTTCTAAAAATTCTTTGATTTTTTCAGGTAAGTCTATGTGTAAGCTTTGAGCAAGATACACTAAGCTGTGAGTTTTGGAAGGATTTTTGCCGAGCTTTTTTGCATATAAAGCCTTAAGAGATTTTTCGATTGACAAGTGACACATAAATACGCAATAAATATACCGCCCGCTATCCAGCATAGCTCCAGCGGTTTCCATATCATATTCAGCTTGTCTACTCCATTCCTGTGAACTTTTAATTTTATCCATTTCATTCTCCAGGGCCATTTTATATCTATTCTTTTCAAACGTCAATGATAATGATGAAGCAAACGATCCATAGGACTGCACTACCTGTCAAAATATATGAGTGTTCAACCTTTTGATATACAAAGTGTTTGTTTTATTTCCTTTTACTTGTTCAAGACAATTCCTGTAGGTAAATTTTCCAGTTTTACAGCTATTCTGTCGCCAAGTGCGGCGTTTTCTGGCAGTCGAGAAATTGCAGATATATTATACTGAGTACTGGTAAAAGTGGAGATTTTTTCTTTCAGAAACACGCTATTTGGATGGCTTATACAAGAATTTAAGTGTAAAATCCTGCTCAAAACAAGTTGAATTGCTTTTAGAAACGGACTTAAACGGACCAACTCCGTTTTTTAGAAACTTGGGTTCCTGCTTGCGCAGGGAATGATATGAAAAAAGGAGCAGACAAATATGGTAGATTGGAAAAACCCACCGAGATTATTCATTCCCGGGCCGGTAAAGGTCAACGAAGACGTTCTACAGCAGCTCGCACGCCCGACACTGGGACATCGCGGCAAAGAGTATGCTCAACTGCACGGCGAAACAGTTGATATGCTCAAAAAAATCCTCTTTACAGAACAGAACATTTTTCTCTTTACGTCCTCAGCCTCAGGAGTCTGGGAGGCCTCCATTCGCAACTGTGTTGGTTTTGACGAAGCCGTTCTGGCCACCTGCTGTGGTGCCTTCAGTGACAAATGGGCAGACGTAGCCAGGAGCTGTGGCAGAAATGTAGAGGAGTTGAAGGTCGAGTGGGGAAAACCTACACTGCCTGAGATGATCGACGAAAAACTCGCTACCGGCAAATTTGCTGCTGTTACCCTCGTTTATAACGAGACAAGCACCGGCCTGACAAATCCGCTCTATGAAACCAGCGAAATGATGAAGGAAAAATACCCGGATGTCCTTGTTTTTGTTGATGCGGTCAGTGGAATGGTTGGTTTGCCTTTACATTTTGACGAGCTTGGCTGGGACGTGGTATTCGCCTCGGTACAGAAGGCGTTTGCAATTCCGCCGGGCTTGGCTGTGGCTGCGGTTAGCAACAGGGCCCTTCAAAAAAGCGGCAATGTCTCCAACCGAGGCTACTACTTCGACTTCAAGCTCTATGCAAAAATGACCGCGAAGAACCAGACCCCTACAACGCCGAATATCCCTCATATTATGGCCCTGAATTACCAGTGCAAAAAGCTGCTCACAGAGGGCATGGAAAATGTCTGGGAAAGACATAAACAAATGGGTGATTTTGTAAGGGCCTGGGCCAAAGAAAAATTTGACCTCTTATGCGACGAAAAGTACGCCTCTAACACCCTCACGACCGTCAAGAATACTCGAGGCATTAATGTTTCAGAGACTATCAATGCAATACAGCAAAAACATAATACCATTTTCGGAAACGGCTACGGCAAGCTGAAAGACCAAACCTTCCGAATCGCCCACATGGGTGATATCACTCTCGACGACCTGAAGGAGCTCCTTGCCTGGATCGACGACGAAATCACCTAAAACCCACCTTTGTCATTTTGAGCGAAGCAAAGAATCTCATATTTAGCCCCAGGTTCTACCTGGGGTTTTTTATATATGCGCCGCGACAAGCTGCAATCACGACGTCATATGATAGCTGAATTCAAGCACCTTAGGCTCAACCAGTTTTTTGTAATCATCCATGCTCATCCGTATCGCTTTTTCATGCGTGCCGGCCTGGAACGTGATATGGTCGTCTTTCTCAAGGACCTTGTCCATAATAGTGGGCAAATCGTACAAGCTGCCGAACGGCGGCTCAGCTCCCAGCTCACAATCGTCGAATATCTTGCCGATTTCCTTTTCCTGGGCTAATTCAACTGATTTAGCACCAAGCTGGCTTTTCAACGCCCCCAAGTCAATCTTGTAACACGCTGAAAGCACACACATCATGTATTTTCCGTCGGCTTTAACTACCACCGGTTTGGCGACGTACTTGCCCGGCTCGTGCTCTACTGCCGCCACTTGCTGTGCCGTAAAGGCCGGTGGGTGTTCAGTTACCTCGTAACGAACCTCCGACTTGTCCAAAAGTTCTATCACTCGCATCTTAAACCTCCCAAAAACTGTTATTGGCTGACAGGTATATTATACGACATTTATCTAACCACCTTTTTTCCACTAATCAAGAAAAAAAACAGCCAATTCTTAACCCGGGCGGTATAAGGAAACGTAGAACCTAAATATGAACATGGTAAATCCAAAATGCGAAATCCGAAGCACGAAAATATGGAAAGCACGAAGCACGAAATTCGAAATACGAAACAAATTTAAATGACAAAAATCCAAAACTCAAAACATTTTGGTCATTTGGACATTTGAATTTTGATATTGTTTCGGATTTCGATATTCGAATTTCGAGTTTATGCGAT
>CAZLIO010000521.1:0-3361 GCA_964559025.1 uncultured Pirellulales bacterium
AGCGTGGCCGGACGGTTATGATATCCCGACAAACGGAGCTCTCGTTGGTAATGACTTTCCTCCTTATGCCGAGCAAAGTATTGTTCACAGCGGCATCCAGTCGATGCCGCTTTACTACGACAACAGTGTTGGGAACTCTGAGGCAACTCACACGCTGACTTATCCGCGTGACTGGACCGAAAAGGACGTTAACACATTGACACTTTCGTTCAGGGGTGATACGAGTAACGCTGCTGAGCGGATGTATGTTGCTCTCAACGGCAGCGCGGTGGTCTATCATGATAATCCGAATGTAACGCAGATACCTATCTGGACGGGGTGGAATATCGACCTGCAGGCGTTTGCGGACCAGGGCGTGGACCTTACTAATGTCAACACGATTGCTATTGGTTTTGGTGACAAGGCCAATCCCGTAGCCGGTGGTTCAGGTAAGATGTACTTTGATGATATTCAATTGGCTACCGCCGCGGCCCGTGTAGGAAGGGTCCTGTTGTTTGCAGAGGATTTCGAGAGTGTGGTCCTGGGAACGACCGTGGAGGAGTCCGCGGGCACCGAAGAGGTCTGGACGGACACGCCACCCGCCGGTTGGATTGTTGACAATAGCGGCATTCCGGGCGTTGGAGATCCGGCTGTGGACGGTGTTACCGAGTGGGCCGGCTGGGCTTTCGTGAACAGAGATTGGTGGTTCACAGTCGATCCTCAAGGCCGTGACAACTTCCAGTTAGGGCAGGGCGCCATTGCTGTGACCGACCCGGACGAGTGGGATGACAGTGCTCACCCGCCGGGCTACAACGTTGCAGAAGACTCCTATGATACCTGGCTCAGCACGCCTGCAATTGATATCTCCGATGTTGAGGCCGGTACGGTTCAGCTCAAGTTCGATTCGAGCTGGCGTCCGGAGTTTGACGGCGACTATCACCAGAGCGCGATTGTGACCGTCGCCTTTGACGGAGGGGAGGAGATTGAACTGCTCTTGTGGTTGTCAGACCCGAGTTCTCCGAAGTACAAACCTGAAAATCTTGCCTATGAGAACGAGACGGTTATGATTGAAGTGGATAATCCCTCATGGGCGAAGAGCATGGTTTTGACGTTCGGTTTATTCGACGCGGGCAATGACTGGTGGTGGGCGATTGACAACATCAAAATCAGCGGCCTTGAGAAATAGAAAGTCATCATCCTTTCCGAGGACGAGAAGGTTAACTTCAAGGACTATGCTGCTTTGACGGAGCGGTGGCTTTATGAGCAACTAAGGATTTGGACCATTTCGGGGCTTATACTGAATAATTCAGTATAAGCCCCTTTTAATTGATTCGGCCAAGTGGATCTACGATATTGACCTATCGATTATTTTGTAGATTACATTGCTCTGTGAAGAATAACTCGACGATTTTATTTCATGGCGCTAAAAAGGCATAAATAAATCGAGAGATTTTCCTTGACGGGCAAGTGACTGATTTGGTATAAACGAATGGTAAACCCAGCCTCTGCCGCAGGGGCTGGGTAAAGATTGTGTCTGCACAGATCCTGCCCTGAACGAAAAAAGCTTGCCCTGAGCACAGCCGAAGGGCCGAATGGGCGGGCATCTTTGGCTTTGAGGTCATCCAGCGGGCGCAATTCTTGCCGGGCTGCGGCGGGCTCCGCCCCGACGAGTAGTTTTCCAAATAGAGGAGGAGTTATTATGCGAGGCACAGAGTTACAGCGAAAGCGTCGTGCCTGGCGGTTATGTTTTTTGCATTTCAATTAACAACCTATATTTATATTTTGTAAGGAGGACTATTATGTCTAAGAAATTGATTTATTTGGTCTCTTTTGTTTTGGTGTTAGGAGTAACTGCAGGCGTGACGAATGGCGGAAGTCTCTGGGGGTACTATCCTATCAATGAGAACGACTTAAATGACTATTCAGGTAATGGGCACCATGGAACGGCAGTAGACGGCCCAGTAACGATACTCGATGCTGAAAGAGGTTGGGTTGTTGCGTTTAATGATCAGCCCAGTCTGCCGAGCCGTATTAACTGCGGAACTGACGACCCCTCGGCCGGCGGAGAATTGTCCGTTTCCATCTGGATAAAATGGGATGGATTGAATGGTAACTGGCAGGGAATGGCCGGTAAAAGCTTCCAATATGAAGATAGAAGGTGGATATTCCAGCTTCGTGACTCCGATGGATTCATCCAATGGGGAGGTACAGACCAGGATAATCTGCATATATTCAGTACTGTTGCTCCGGCAATAGGCGAGTGGCAGCATGTAGCCGGGATGTGTGATGGGAGCTATTCGAAGGTCTATATTAACGGTGAGATAGTTGGTGAAGGGCCCGGTGGATTCCGACCCGATGCGGCCCTGGAGGCAAACGTCACACTCGGTTTCGGGGAAGACCGCGATGACTACGACGAATCATTCAATGGCCTTATGGATGAAATCTACATCTACAACCGGACGCTGTCGGATAACCAGATAGTGGACCTGTTTCACGGTATCCCGGCATCGTTTGTAAAGGCCGATGACCCGAACCCGGCTAATGGTGCTCTTCATACCGATATATGGGCGAACCTTTCGTGGTCACCAGGAGATACTGCGGTCTCGCACGATGTATATGTTGGCGACAATTTTGACGATGTGAACGACGGCATCGCAGATACTTTCCAGGGCAACCAGAATGCGACGTTTATTGTTGTTGGCTTTCCCGGATTTCCTTTTCCTGACGGCCTTGTTCCAGGTATGACTTACTACTGGCGGATAGATGAAGTCGAGGCCGATGGTACTACAATACATAAAGGCAATGTCTGGAGCTTTATGGTTCCACCCAAGACCGCCTATGAGCCCTCCCCGGCTGATGGTGCCGAGCTTATAGAACCGGATGTGCAGCTTAGCTGGACGCCAGGTTTCGGTGCAAAATTGCACACCGTGTACTTTGGCGACAATTTTGACGATGTGGACAACGCTGCCGGCGGACTCCCACAGGGAACTGCAACCTATTCTCCCGGCACACTTAAAATGGCTAAGACTTACTACTGGCGGGTAGATGAGTTTGATGCCATCGAGACATATAAAGGCGACGTCTGGAGCTTTACTACCGAGGGAGCCGTCGGAAGCCCGGACCCGGCTAATGGCGCTGTGGATGTAGAGCATACACCGACTCTTACCTGGTCGCCGGGAGTCTATGCTGCTTCGCATCAGGTCTTTTTAGGCGCTGATGAAGATGCCGTGAAAAATGCCGATACAAGTTCGCCGGAATACAAAGGCAGTGGGAATCTCAGTGCTGAGAGCTATGAATCCGAAAAACTCCTGTGGAATACCACCTACTATTGGCGTATTGATGAGGCCAATAACGCCAATCCCGACAGTCCGTGGACAGGCAA
>CAZLIO010000522.1:0-3343 GCA_964559025.1 uncultured Pirellulales bacterium
GCGCCCTAAGCCGTGTGATTTAGTTGGCCCCCATTGCTTATTGAGAAAAAAGATACGGGGGCGTGGTTAATATAGCAGATTTACATCAATTCGGGGCTTATGCCGATTGATTCGGTATAAGCCCCTTTTAAGTTGATATTTGATAATTGTTGTGGGGATATCGTCAGGCTGGGGGTAGAAAATCTTGCCATTCGGCCTCTGGTGGTGTACTTTATGGCACCAATGCAGACAAAGATTGTAAAACTCGATGCTACAAATGTTGATTTGGCGAAAATCAAGGAAGCCGCATCTCTCGTCGATGACGGTGGACTGGTGGCATTCCCGACCGAAACCGTCTATGGGATTGCCTGCCGAGTCAAAACCGATTCATTAGCAAGGCTTAACAATATCAAAGGCAGAGACCCCACCAAATACTACTCATTACATATCGGTCAAAAAAACGATGTCAGGAAATATGTGCCGACCATCGGATTAAGGGCTGAAAAATTAATAAGGAACGCCTGGCCCGGACCTTTGACCATAGTCTTCGAATTAGACCATACGGACATTGACAAACAGAAAAAGAACCTCGAAAGAGAGTTTTTCAAAAGTCTGTATAAAAATAATTCCATAGGCATTCGCTGTCCGGACAACCCGATAGCTACAATTTTGCTGCAGTCAACTTACAATCCCGTGGTTGCTCCAAGCGCAAACACAGCGGGTCAATCGCCGGCGGTCGATGCCGACCAGGCCCTTGCTCAGTTATCAGGTCAAATCGAGCTGCTGCTGGATGCCGGGCCTTGTAAATACAAAAACACCAGCACCGTTGTTAAAATAGGTAAAATGGGTATAGAGATTTTAAGGCCCGGCGTATATTCTCAAGCCCAGCTGGATGCAATGTCAGCGGTTAAGTTTTTATTCGTTTGTACCGGCAACACCTGCCGAAGCCCAATGGCCGAGGGAATATTTCGAAAATATTTAGCAGAAAAATTGAAATGCGACGTTGACCAGCTAAACAAAATAGGTTATAAAATATGTTCCGCTGGTATTATGGATGCAGCTGGTGCTCCAGCAAGTGCCGAAGCGATAGCAGCTTGTGCAGCCAGGGGAATAGATTTAATAGCTCACAGGAACCAGGGATTGTCCAAAGAGCTTATCGAAGAGAGTGACTTGATTTTTGCAATGGAGCGAATGCACCAGCAGAAAATTATTGGCCTTAGTCCTGAGGCTGCGAATAAGTGTTTTCTATTAGCAGGAGATACAGGTATTCCTGACCCGATAGGTCACTCACAGGAGTTTTTCAATAGTTGTGCCGATATGATAGAAGCAGCCGTAAAGAAAAAGATTAGTGAGCTTGTAATATGAAAATAGCAGTTGGAAGCGACCATCGTGGTTTCGAAACAAAAGAGCAAATCAAAGCCATAATTGCTGAGCTGGGCTATGAGTGTATTGATTTTGGCACCAACGACAACAATCCGGTTGATTACCCCGACCCAGCTTATTCAGTAGCAATGGCGGTGTCGAAAAAACAGGCCGACAAAGCCATCTTAGTCTGCGCAACCGGTATCGGAATGAGCATAGCGGCAAATAAGGTAAACGAAATTAGAGCTGCATTGTGCCATGATGAATTAAGTGCCCAGATTTCACGCGACCATAACGATGCAAATGTCCTTTGTTTGTCAGGAGACCAGGTCGGAGAAATATTATTGCGAAAAATAGTAGAGGTCTGGCTCAGTACAGAATTCAGCGGCGGAAGACACGAAAGAAGAGTAAGAAAAATAAAAGCCATCGAAGAAGGTAAAGACCCGAAAGAAGTACAAAAACAACAAACGTACAGTGAATAGCTTTTAGCGAGCAGATTTTCGTATTCCGATGAACGTAATACATGTTCTGGAGGATAGGTTTAGCAGATACGCAGGATAACTTGCGGAAATATTTTATCTGTGGATATTCCAGTTTAGTTTGAAAGTCAGTTAATAAGGTGGGCAAGGAGGCCCGCCTTATTTTTTTGTGAAATCAAACCACTTTCGCTCTTTTCGTCATCAGAGGTAAAAATAGTAACTCAAATTGACCGATTCGGTCCTTATATGGTGCCGTGGAAATCCGCCATTAGTTTTAATTAGTTCCTTTTGCGGAAATAGTATTTGTCATTCCCGCGAAAGCGGGAATCCAGCTTTTCTGCTCTGGACCCCTGCTTTCGCAGGGGTGACAATTTCGGTTTTTCGCACAACAGATACTAATTACAACTTCAAGGGGGGTATTTTGACCTTGAGATGATTCTGCAATTTGTTTCTTAAATCTTTTGCTACTTTCGGAAATTTTTTAATAACATTCATGGTCTGGCCCGGGTCTGTTCTTAAGTTATAAAGGCAGGGCCCTTTGCCAAGGTTTTTACCCGTAACGTTCTGGAAATAATGCCAATCCAGATTATGAATCGCGCCGAATCTATTAAAGACCGTGTAAACATTTTCGTTGATAGAGGGAGCCTGCCCCGTCACCAGATTCCACATATTCCGCCCGTCCATATTCTTATAATCGTCAATTCCAAGCAGTGCAAGAAACGTGGGCATAAAATCGACAGCGCCGACTAATCCATCTACACGCTTGTCGGCATACTTTTTATTCGGATGTTTTATGATTAACGGGATATGAGTAACACAGGCATTAAGAAGGGCGGGAGTCTTCTGTACGCAGCCTTCCTCGCCGAGATGAGTACCGTGGTCGGTCGAAAAGACGATGATTGTATTATCCATCAGCCCTAATTGCTCAACTCTTTTCAAAAGGCGGCCGATACAATAATCACTGAACGTAACTTCGGCTGCATAAAGGTCTCTGATAACAGGTAAATCATCCGGACGAATATCGGCGTTCCTTACCCCATATCCGAACAAATATCTTTCATAGGGATATTCATCACGATACATTTTCTGGAATCGCTCAGGTGCATCCCACGGCTCATGAGGGTCAAACATATCTATCCAGAGCATAAAGGGATTACCTTTGGCATTTTGTTCGAGCCAATCCATAGCCGAACTGCAGGACCGGGCACAGAAGTAATCTTCCTGGCTTTTTCTGTCCTGTGTATTCATCAGGTACTGACGCATATTTGCATCATAGCGCTGGTTCCACAAATGAGCGGGCATATGCTTTTTCGGGTCAAACTTTTCTTTCGGGCCGCTTTTCCATCTGTCAGTCTCCTGTCCGCGGACCCAGTGCCAGGAATCAAATCCGCGATGAAAATTATAATTGGGCTTGAAATAATGATAGGTATCAACAATAAAACCAGTTGTAACGCCATGCTTTTGCAGAACTTCGGCAAAAGTAATATCACTATCGGCGAGGGGCTGCCATTTCGCCTCAGGAA
>CAZLIO010000523.1:0-3337 GCA_964559025.1 uncultured Pirellulales bacterium
CATAATTATTCTCCATATATTTGGTGCAGTCACACCTGCTTTTTGTTTTTCAGATTCATCCAGCGTCCGCATAACATTGTCAAGGATTCTGTCATGCGCCTCGGCGCCGGCCTTGTAACGCAGTTTCTTAATTAGCTTGTCTATATCTTCTACTGGTCTCATTTTCTTACCTCGCCGTTCAGGACTGACCGCAGCTTATCCAATCCGTACCGGTACCGGCTTTGGGCCGTTTTGATTGAAATATTCTGCAATTTGGCTATTTGTCTGAATCTCAAGTCGCCGTGCAAACGAAGCACTATTGCCTCTCGCTGCTCATACGGAAGCTCCGTCATCGCGTAACTTAGTTTTTGTAGTTCTTCACTGCATATCACTAACTGAACCGGGGTTTTTACGCCTGATGTCGTTTGTTCCGGTTCGTTCACTGCGGCACTTTGCCGGCGTTTGTTCCTGCGAATGTAATCACGCGACCGGTTAGCGACACAGGTTGCCAAATAGCCTTTCAGACTTCCTGTTAGACGAAACTTTTGTACGGATTGCACGAACGAGATAAAAACATCCTGGACAACATCTTCGGCGTCCGCTGTGTCATTCAGGAGATTGGCTGCCAACGTTAGCAAATCACCGGCGTACTTTTCGTAGATGAGCCGGAAAGCATCCCTGCTGCCGCGCTTGAATCTCCACAAAAGTAATCTATCTTCGAGCATTCGTGACTCACTTGCCTGATATCAGAACAATCGATTGTCACTAATATAACGATGCCGGGGCACATTTTGCTCTAAACAAAATCATTTTTTCCGGCATATTTTTCTTTTCAGCCTAAATTGTCCGATTTTGCCGCAGAATCTGCAAATAGAAAAGGCCGAGCCCTGCTTGCTGCCAGCAGGGGCCGACCTTCGTATAGACAAATACATTCAATAGTAAAATTGCTTCGGCAGTTACGAATCCCATATCATCTAAAGACAGAATCCGCCGTGTCTACCCTGCAGCGAGTCACCGGCGCGCAAACTCTTTCGCACTTACATTTCGAATTACGATATTCCGTTCGATAACGGCATTTACCTTTCCCGGCGGCATAGGCAAAGTCGACTCGGCCACGACAAGCTCATCCATAGTTGCCTTCCTGACCCAGTTTGTCGAAAGGTCTATATAAATATCGCCCTTGTAGTGTGAGCTCCCTACGGTCCGAACCTCCATATCCGGCATAGGTTTTACAGTCATTTTGAACGAGCTCTGGCCGGAATCAAAGCCCACCATTGCACACGCCGCCCCGGCCACCCTGCTGAGGCCCTTGAGCTCCAGCGTCACCTCTCCGTTTTTGAAGGTCGAGCCCTCGGCTATGCTGCTACCCAAATTTACAGGAGGTTCGGTGAATGCAGCCGCATGCACAATCTTTTGGCCGATGCTTTTCAGATCCTGGATACCCTTACCGCCTTCCACCCGCTCGGCAAATATGTTACAGAAACCATGAAAGTCGATGAACGCATTATAGACATGATATGATTTGTCCGGAGGTATCGCCTTGCCACCGGCGTCCACAAGATTCTCGAACCGGGCGTGCTCGATACCCAGGACTTGCCCCTTCTCATCTAAACCCGCCGGAAGTGTCTTGAAAATATAAGTCCAATTCTTCAATGCAGGGACCTCAACCTCCGGCCCACCGCTTATTTGCACCGTGAAATTAGCACACGTGTACTCATCCCCATCCTTGCCGGCCGCCTTGGCGGGTACACATTTCAAGCGAAGCCTGAAAACATCGGTACCGATGCACTTGCCGTCAAGAGCATAAGTGAGCAGCTTCGATTCCATCAGGAAGTACTGTGTTTGCTGTGAACGTTCACCTCCCAGCTTAAAGGTTTGCCGTAAAATCGCGTCGTTCGTAGCGTCCGATTCAGCCGTCACCACCGGCGCCATACCGCATACCATCATCAAACTCAAGAACTTTAACATCATGTTATTTTTCATTGCTCTGATCTCCAAAAAACTTAAATAATCATTACGAATTCGTCTTCAAAAAGAGATTAACAAAAGGCCGGTCGCTGCTTATTGCTGGCAGGGGCCGGCCTTTGTAATAGATACCATAGTTGGTTGATAAATTTACTTCGGTAGATTCTCCGGCGTTACGTCCTTTACGCTCAAATCGCCATAGATAACGCGGTACGTATCGGCCCCTTCCGGTAGATACCAGAATATCGCCTTGTCCGCCTCACCCACTTTTACGCCGTTGCCCGCATAGTGATGGTCTTTAAGTCCCATCACGAATAACATTCCCTTGCCCAGCGTCATTCCCTTTTGCGTCCCCTCTTCGGCTGAAGCTACCGATTCACCAAGCTTTGCTTCGATCTGAGGAAGCTGATTCATTATTTCTTCCATGCCTATGGCCTCAGGAAAATTGCCGTCCAGCAGAAGTTCCGCCCAGATGCGTAAGCATTCAACGAGGTCTTGCTCTGTTGATGTCGTCATGTCGAACACTTTCTTCTGCTCCGTATATCCATCCGGAACATCCATACTTACCAGCGACTCTTCTACGGGCACATCAAACTGGAAGTTCTTGAAGACAGCAGATAACGGTGATTGAACCTCAATGCGTACAGGCAGAGCAGTTTCGGCATCAGCCCAGATCGTAAAACCATTGGCCGAAAAACCAACAACCTTTTGTCCGTCGATTTCTTTTTCACCAAGTTCCTTGGCTTTAAAACCGGGATTGTCCTGTACGTCGGTAATAATTTCCCGAAGAAAAGCCACTAAGTCTCTCGTTCCTTCCTGAAGTGAGCCTTGTATATCAGAATATACCGCTATTTTCCCTTCGGTGTGGAGCGAGCACATTTTCGCACTCTCAGTATCAATGATGTTGACGAGATGTTGCTGGGTGGATATGACCCTTCTGATTCGCTGATCCACAATGATATCATGGATGACAGGGCCTGTTTCTTCGTCGCCCACAATCATGTCGAAAATCAAAGTCCTCGCATTGAGGATAGGCTTGACAACATCGGCAAATGTAACGGATGGCGCCATCATATAATTGACGCCAAGGGCAGCTACGACGAGCACCGCGGCCGCAACTGCTACTCTTGTAATTGAACTTCTCATAATTAGTCTCCTTAGTTTGAGGCCTGCACCGGCTTTGTTAGCCGCTTTAAGCCTCACATTCTGTTCTCGAACAATACGGTTTAAGACCTCATTTTCAAGGTCACTCTGGGCCGCTGCCTTGCCATTGCTGACTAAGCGCTCCTGAAGTTTTGTTAGCTGCTTTACCTCGGCTTGACATAAGTGGCAGTCCTTCAGATGTTCTGTGACTGCTTGTTTTTGGGGTTCGGCTAACAGATCCTCAAGATAG
>CAZLIO010000524.1:0-3322 GCA_964559025.1 uncultured Pirellulales bacterium
GACGATACGCTAAGAGACATGTAGCCAGAGGACAAATCCAAAAAATGGAAAAGCTAAAATAATTTCTCTTTGATATCCGTCTTAACAAGATATTATGTGATATCAGGATAGCGTAATCATTATAATGATGTGATAGAATATGAATGGAAAAATTCGCCTTGCTTTTTCGATTCTTCTGGTAGCTGGCTGCACAGTCCAATCTCCCAATAATCGTTCTTATGTTTCTGAAGGTATTAAGGAACGTACTGATTATGAGTTAGGGCATGTCACCAAACCAGGGGAATTAAATTTACCTGAAGGAGTATCGCTTGATGACGGCCTATCCCAGGACGAGGCGGTGGCTCTGGCCCTTTGGAATAATGCCCAATTTCAAGCTGACCTGGCGGCTTTGGGTTTTGCTCGTGCAGACCTGATCGAAGCAAATATGCTTGCCAATACGACTTTTTCCCTTCTATTCCCAATCGGCCCCAAAGCTCTCGAAATGGATCTGGGTATACCAGTTGATATACTTTGGCAGCGTCCCCACCGTATTGCTGCAGCCAAGCTTGACGCTCAAAGTCTTGCCGAAAATCTCATAGAGAATGGTTTGGGTATTATTCGAGATGTTCAGATGACCTATGCCGATCTATGGTTATCTCAGAAGAAGTATGAACTGGTCATGGAGGACACTCAGCTCCAAATTCAAATAGCCGAGCTTGCTCGGGCACGTCTAACAGCAGGTGATATCAGTGGAGTAATGGCAGATACCGCCTATGTAGATTCGCTTCAAGCAACCGGCAACATGAAGCGTTTATCAAAGGAAACCGATATCTTAAGACAACGGCTTAATACATTACTTGGACTTTCCTCAGATGATGTGACTTATGATACAGAAACGATAGATATTTCAGAAAAATCAGCTGTATCTATTGATAAATTGCTGGAGACGGCTCTCGCTGCCAGACCCGACCTGAGGGCGGCTGAGCTTGCAATTGAGGCGGCCGGTGAACGATTAGGTTGGGAAAAATCCAAAATCTATAATTTCATAGCTATCATAGATGCTAAAGATGAAGGCGAGGATTCTCTGACGGTCGGACCTGGCTTTGAGTTAAACATTCCAATTTTCAATCAGAACCAGGGCCAAATCGCCCGCGCCCAAGCAGATCTGGAGCAGGCGGCTCGGCAATATGAAGTGGTTCGTCAGAACATTATTTTTCAGGTGCGGCAAGCTTACACCGAGTATGTCTCGGCCCACGAAGAATTCGAATTGTGGAACAACAATATCATTCCTTCTTTAGAGCAAACAGTCGAGCGGACACGGAAATCCTTTGAGGCTGGCGAGGTGTCTATTCTCCTGGTTTTGGAAGCTCGGCAGACACTTGTTGAGGCCCGGATGCGTCGTACGGAATTGGCGGCCAACCTGCGACGCACTGCTGCAAAGCTCAATTACTGTATCGGGAAGAAAATGATTTAGCCGCGAATGGCTGGAAGATGCCACGCTTTAGCTCGATTGACCTGGTGGGCCATCCGAAGTCAATACTATCAAAAAGGCCGGTTTAATAGGAAGACGTTATGAATAAATTGAGAACATTATTAGGGTTGATCATTCTGCTGGCAGGCGCGTTGGTGGTGTACTATCTCTTTAAGGCAAAGCCTACCAAGACTTCAGAAGAGCCGGCCAGTCAAGTTGTTACCGAGGTGAGCATACATGTGGGAAAAATCTCGCGGTCCACACTTCACGGATATGTTCTGGCTTATGGAAGGGTTGAACTTGCTCTGGGTAGCAGCGATGCCCCACCGGCCCGCGTTAGAATTACGGCGCCGTCGGCTGGAATTATCAGCGAAGTAACATGCATAGAAGGCCAGGCAGTGAGTCAGGGAGATACGCTGTTCCGTCTTGATAGTCGCATAGCTGAAGTGGTTGTAAAGCAGGCTGAGCAAGCGGTGGAGTTCGCAGAGAAGGATTTTGCACGTCAGAAAGAGCTGATGCAGAGCCAGGGGACATCAAAAAAGCTATTGCAACAAGCCGAATACGGGCTCGCAACGGCAAAAGATGAACTGGCAAAAGCTCGTACTGAGCTATCTTTGCTCCAGGTCACAGCGCCGATATCCGGCACGATTGTCCGAGTGCCGGCCCGGCCCGGTGAAGCGGTGGACATGACCAGTACGTTGGCGGAATTGATCGACCGTAAGCGATTGATCGTGGAATTTCGGGTTCCGAGCAATGAGATAACGGCGCTTGAACCGGGACAGAAGGTGGAAATAGAAACCGGCGGCAGGGTCGCCGGGCCGAACGGTGAAACATCTCGAGTGCCTGCTGAGCTGACGTTTGTTGATTCTGTGGTTGACCCTGAGAGTGATACTGTTCTGGCTCGGGCATCAGTGCCAGCTGGCACCGAGCTCAAACCCGGCCGGTTCGTCAGGGTGCGCATCATCTATCTGGAAAAAAGCGACTGCCTTGTTGTGCCCGAAGAAAGCCTTGTCACAACCATCGAGGACCAAACGGTTATCGCTGTCGTAGAAAACGACAAAGCCTTTCAGAGAGTGGTTCAACCCGGATTGCGCGAAAATGGGCTGGTGGAGGTGCAGGGAGAGGGAATTCATGAGGGCATGCAGGTAGTGACAGTAGGCGCGTATGGCCTGCCCCCTGAAACTAATGTCAGGATAGTAACAGAATAAAAGAGGTCAAAAAAGAAGATTCGATGTCACATAATGGTCTGTCAAATATTGAAGAGACTCCAAAGCATCATCATTTGGAAGATCGGGGATCGGCATTGGGGCGATTTTCCACCCATCATTCAGTGGCTATTACTTTTGTAGTGTTTGCCTTGTGCCTGTGCGGCATTTATTCTGCAATGAAGATTCCTTCCTCGGTTTTTCCACGGACTGACTTTCCACGCGTTGTGATTCTGGTGGATAACGGAGTTATGCCAGCAAATGAGATGATGGCGACCATTACCCGTCCTATTGAAGAGGCCATGAAGGACATTCCAGGCGTAGTGACGATCCGTGACGCGACCGGGCGGGGTTCCGCGGAAGTCAGTGTCTTTTTCAATTGGAAGGTGGACATGATCCAGTCGGAGCTTTATGTGCTCAGCCGCCTTTCTCAGATTCGCAGCACCTTGCCGGCGACGGCGACAACGAATGTTTTCCGCTTGACCTTCTCGGCGTTTCCAATAATCGGTGTAAGCCTGACCAGCAAAACGCGCGACATAACGCATCTTTGGGAAACGGCTCGTTATATGCTGAAGCCACGATTCCTGCGAATTCCCGGTGTGGGCAGGGTGGACCTGGTCGGGGGGCGTACGCCGGAATATCACGTGATTGTTGATACACTGCGCTT